>NZ_JBEOMB010000181.1:0-27748 GCF_046000175.1 Rhodoplanes sp. SY1 | reverse complement strand
CCATCCCGACGACCTGGTTCCTGGCCCTCAACCCGTTCCTGATCTTCGCCTTCACGCCGTTCATCGTCGAGCTCTGGGCGTGGCAGAGCCGGCGCGGGCGCGAGCCGTCCACGGTCGGCAAGATGGCGGTCGGCTGCTTCGGCGTCGCGCTCGCCAACCTGATCATGGCGGCCGCCGCCCTTCACGGTGGCGCGCCCGGCGCTGTACCTCTCGCCGGTCGGCTTCTCGCTCGTCTCGACGGTGGCGCCGCTGCGCCACGTCTCGCTCCTGATGGCGGTGTGGCTCGGCACCAGCTTCACCGGCAACCTCCTGGGCGGGGCGCTGGGCAGCCTGTGGAGCGTGATGGACAAGGCGACGTTCTTCCTGATGATCGCGGCGATCGCGGGCCTCGCCGGCGCCATGATCGCGGCGTTCCGCCGGCCCCTGCACGATCTTTTGCACGCGCCGCCGGACGCCACGGCCATGGATGCCGATCGGGCGACGGCCCCGCGCCCCGCGGCCGGGGCCTGACCGCCTCCCGCCCTGCCCTCTTGTTGTCGCGGCCCGCTCCTGCCACAAGCAGCCGGCATTCGACGGGCACCCCCGCGGAGACGGCTTCATGGACGACACCTCGATCCTGGTGACCGGCGGCGCCGGCTTCCTCGGCTCGCACCTGTGCGACCGGCTGGTGGCGGCCGGGCACGAGGTCCTGTGCATCGACAACTTCTACACGGGCTCGCGCCGCAACGTGGCGCATCTGCTGGGCAAGTCCAATTTCGAGCTGTCGCGGCACGACGTGACGTTTCCGCTCTATGTCGAGGTCGACCGCATCTTCAACCTCGCCTGCCCGGCGAGCCCGGTGCACTACCAGTTCGATCCCGTCCAGACGACCAAGACGAGCGTGCACGGCGCCATCAACATGCTCGGCCTCGCCAAGCGGGTGAAGGCGCGCCTGCTGCAGGCGTCGACCTCCGAGGTCTACGGCGACCCCGAGATCCATCCGCAGCGCGAGGATTATTGGGGCCGAGTGAACCCGATCGGGCCGCGCAGTTGCTATGACGAGGGCAAGCGCTGCGCCGAGACGCTGATGTTCGACTACCACCGCCAGCACGGGCTGGAGATCAAGGTGGTGCGCATCTTCAACACCTACGGCCCGCGCATGCACCCGAACGACGGCCGCGTGGTGTCGAACTTCATCGTCCAGGCGCTCAAGGGCGAGGAGATCACGATCTACGGCGACGGCCAGCAGACGCGCTCGTTCTGCTACGTCGACGACCTGATCGAGGGCATGCTGCGGATGATGGACACGCCCGCCGACTTCGTCGGCCCGGTCAACATCGGCAATCCGGGCGAGTTCACCATGCTGGAGCTCGCCGAGCTGGTGATGAAGCTGACCGGCAGCCGCTCGACGCTGACCTTCAAGCCGTTGCCGGCCGACGACCCGAAGCAGCGCTGCCCCGACATCGGCCTCGCGCAACGGACGCTCGGCTGGGCGCCGACCGTGTCGCTGGAGGACGGCCTGAAGCCGACCATCGCGTATTTCAAGGGCGTGCTGGGATTGTGAGACGGCTGTTCACCTCTCCCCGCGCGCGGGGAGAGGTCGGGGTTCGCGCCGCAGGCGCGAAGCCGGGTGAGGGGGCGCCGCCGCGAGTCTCTACGCCTGAGACCTCTGCATCAGCTCTCTGCGTCGGGGAGAGGCCCCCTCACCCGCCGCGCTGCGCGCGTCGACCTCTCCCCGCGCGCGGGGAGAGGTGAAGAGAGGGCCCGCGGCGCGGCACCGCGACCTGATCACTTCGAGCGCAGGCGCTGCAGGCTGGTGCGGCTGTTCGCGTCGGAGGGGTCGTAGGAGACGGCGCGCTCGTAGTCGTCGATGGCGAGATCGACGCGGCCGCGCCGCTCGTTGGCGTAGCCGCGCCACACGATGGCGCTGAACGCCTTCTCGTCGATCGCCAGCGCCCGGTCGAAGTCCGCCACGGCGGCGTCCCATTCCTCCGTCACCAGCGCCGCATAGCCGCGCCCGAGAAACGCGAAGAAGCGGTCGTTGCGATCGCGCAGCGCCGCGCGGAGCGCCCGGTTGTAGTCGGCTTTCGCCTCGTCGTAGCGCTCCAGATTGATCTTCGCCTCGGCGCGTGCGAGCAGCGAGCGTCCGTCCTGCCAGTCGAGCCGGATGGCATCGTTGTAGCTCTCGATGGCGCGCTCGTGCGCCCCCATGGCGGCATGCACGCGGCCGATCGCATACGGATAGACGGGCTTGCGCGGCTCGATGCGGGCCCCCGTCGCGAAATCGGCGAGTGCGTCGGCGAAACGGTGGCGGCGCAGATAGAAATAGCCGCGGTCGAGATACATGGCCGGGTCGTTGCGGGACAGGGCGACGAGCTCGCTGAAGTCCGCCTCGGCGCGCTCGAAGTCGGCGACCTTCTCGTACAGCGAGGCGCGGGTGCGCAGCACCATGCGGCGGTCGGCGCCGTCCGGCAGGGTCGCCTTGATGGCCGCCTCGTCGACCGCGAAGCCGCGGGCGAGCGAGTTCAGAGCCTCGCGCTGGGCATTGGCGTTGAGCTGTCGAGTCAGCTTCTCCGAGAACGACTCGGAGCGACCCGGCTGGGACCACAGCGCGAGGCCGAGCAGCCCGAGCAGGAGCGCGATGTCGAGACGGCGGATGCGGGGGACGGTGATCATTCCAGACAACTCCACACCCGAACAGGCTAGCGGAGGTCGGTTACGGAAGCCCTCGCCGACGACCGCAAAATCCCGCCGTACTCGATGCAAATGCCGTCCGTCCCGGCAAGCCGCCGTTCACCCTCTGTCGTGTCGCGTCGTCTCCATTCGAGCCGCGGCTGCAGGGCGCCGTCAGGCGAGCGGCAGCCCCGAATAGTTCTCGGCCAGCGCCGTCGACGCGGCGACCGAGCCGGCCACGTAGCCGATGTCGGCCTGCTGGCGGCGCCGGTCGAAGGCGGTCTCGTCGGGGAAGCGGTGCAGGAGCTGGGTCATGAACCAGGAGAAGCGCTGCGCCTTCCACACCCGGTCGAGACAGGTGCGGGAATAGCCGACGAGCGCGTCGTCGCGGTTCTGCTGATAATGCGCGGTGAGGGCGCGCGACAGATACACGACGTCGGCGAAGGCGAGGTTCATGCCCTTGGCGCCGGTCGGCGGCTGGATGTGCGCGGAGTCGCCGGCGAGGAACAGCCGGCCGTGCTGCATCGGCTCGACGACCACGCTGCGCATCGGCGTGACGCTCTTCTGCAGCACCTTTCCACGGGCCAGCGCGCAGGAGCCGCCGAGGCGGGCCTCCAGCTCGTCGAACACCTGGGCGTCCGACCAGCGCTCGGCGTCCTCGTCCGGCGCACATTGCAGATAGAGCCGCGACAACGTCGGCGAGCGCATCGAGAACAGGGCGAAGCCCCGCTCGTGATAGGCGTAGATCAGCTCGTCGGCGGGCGGCGGCGACTCCGACAGGATGCCGAGCCAGCCGAACGGGTAGCCGCGATCGTAGACGGTGAGCATGCCGTCCGGGATGGATGGCCGCGCGATGCCGTGGAAGCCGTCGCAGCCGGCGACGAAGTCGCAGGCGATGGTCCTCGCCTCGCCGCCGTGCTGGAAATGCACGACGGGGCGGTCGGTCTCGATCCCCTCGAGCCCGGTCGCCTCGGCCTCGAACAGGATCTCGCCGCCCTGCGAGAGCGACAGCGCGATGAGATCCTTCACCACCTCCTTCTGGTCGTAGATGGTGACGATGCGGCCGACGAGCTGTCGAAAGTCGATGTGATGCAGGCGACCGTCGCTACTCAGCTTGATGCCGTCGTGGACCATGCCCTCCCGCTGCAGCCGCTCACCCGCCCCGATCTCGATCAGCAGCTCGCGCGCCCAGTGCTCGAGCAGCCCCGCCCGGACCCGCTGCTCGACATAGGCTCGGCTGCGGGATTCGAGGACGACGGAGGAGATGCCCTCCCGCCTCAGCAGCAGCGACAGCATGAGCCCGGCCGGACCGGCGCCGATGATGGCGACCTCGGTGCGCATCGTCTCCTCCCGAATGATTGTTGTTGGTCTGCAACCTCCTGTAGGAGGTCGGCCGGACCCCGGAGAAGACCGCGGAGCGGGAAACGCTGGCACATTTCCCGCAGGCCCCGGCCGGGCCGCGCCCGCTTCGGCTCGCCCCTGGCGCCGCCGCGACGCCGTGTGGCGGGCTCCCCCGGTGGCGGCGGAGGCCGAAAACGCTGTCCGGGCCTCGGTGCAAACGCGGACTGTGACGAAGAAACGACAGGGATTTTGGGCGTTTACTTAACTGATCGCGGCGCGAAGCATTGACATTGCAACCCGTCCCCCTATGTTGTCGGGCGTCGGTTCGCCGTATGTTCGACCGTCCATCCCGCACACCGTCGTCGATGTTTTGACCGGCACGGCTGGACCCTGCGGGCGTTCACCTTCGAGGATCCATGTCTTTCGCCAATCTCGGCCTGTCCGAAAAAGTGCTCGATGCGGTCGCGTCCGCCGGTTACACCGCGCCGACCCCGATCCAGGAACAGGCCATCCCGCACGTCCTCGCCCATCGTGACGTGCTCGGCATCGCCCAGACCGGCACCGGCAAGACCGCCGCCTTCGTTCTGCCGATGCTGACCAAGCTCGAGCAGGGCCGCGCCCGCGCCCGGATGCCGCGCACCCTGATCCTCGAGCCGACGCGCGAGCTCGCCGCGCAGGTCGAGGAAAGCTTCATCAAGTACGGCAAGAACCACAAGCTCAACGTCGCCCTGCTGATCGGCGGCGTGTCGTTCGGCAACCAGGACACCAAGCTGACGCGCGGCGTCGACGTGCTGATCGCGACCCCGGGCCGGCTGCTCGACCACACCGAGCGCGGCGGCCTGCTGCTCACCGGCGTCGAGCTCCTGGTGATCGACGAAGCCGACCGCATGCTCGACATGGGCTTCATCCCGGACATCGAGCGCATCTGCAAGCTGGTCCCCTTCACCCGCCAGACGCTGTTCTTCACCGCCACCATGCCGCCGGAGATCCGGCGCATCACCGAGCAGTTCCTGCACAACCCGGTGAAGGTCGAGGTCACCCGCGCCGCCAGCACGGTCGACACGATCACGCAGGGCCTGGTGAAGGCCGGCCGCGAGCCGCACGACAAGCGCGAGGTGCTGCGCCGGCTGATCCGCCAGGCCGAGGGCCTGAAGAACGCGATCATCTTCTGCAACCGCAAGCGCGAGGTCGCGACCCTCTATCGCTCGCTCCTGCGCCACAAGTTCTCCGTCGTCGCCCTGCACGGCGACATGGACCAGTCGTCGCGCATGGCGGCGCTCGACCAGTTCCGCAAGAACGAGGTGACGCTGCTGGTCGCCTCCGACGTCGCCGCCCGCGGGCTCGACATCCCGGATGTCAGCCACGTGTTCAACTTCGACGTCCCGCACCATGCCGACGATTATGTCCACCGCATCGGCCGCACCGGCCGGGCCGGACGCTCGGGCACGGCGCTGACCCTCGTCACCGGGGGCGACAGCAAGGCCGTGGCGGCGATCGAGAAGCTGATCGGCCGCGGCATCGACTGGTACGGCAACCCGCCCGCCGACGACCTCGCCGAGGACGACGGCCCGCGCGAGCCGGTCCGCATGGGGTCTCGCATGCCCCGCCGTGGCCGCGGCCAGGCGCAGGACGGCGAGGGCCGCCCCGCCCGTGGCCGGTCGCGCGACGGCCAGCCGCGCGACCATCAGGAGTCTCGCGAGGCGCACGAGCCCGCCCAGGACCGCGGCCATCAACCGCGCGCGGCCCGAGACCGTGGCACTCAGGAACGTGGCACTCAGGAACGTGGCACCCGCGACAAGGGCACCCGTCCGGCGGACGACGCCCGTCGGCCCGGACGCGGCAAGCGGGACGCCACCGTCACGCCGCTGGAGACGGCCCGCCGCCGCGCGTCGCGCGACGAGGCGCCGGACGACATCGAGAATTGGCTGCCCGCCTTCCTGCTGCGCCCGGTGCGCGTGAAGGCCTGACCGCCCGCCGACGCCGCCCTTCCCCCTCGGTGCCGGGCCACGCCGCCCTCGGCGTCCGGCCCGCGTGGCGCGTCGCGCCACCCGGCGGTTCCGCGCTCTGCTCTCTTTCAACGGTCCTTGTGCGGGGCGCTCATGCTCGAAATCGGGCGGAATGTCGGCGCTCTAGTCTTCTAGACCTATGTCTGGGACACGACCCTACCCGTTCGGGCGATCAGGTTTATCACGGCCCGTTTACGTCAAATTTAGCCCGCCGGCTTAACGTCCGGTCAGACGGTACGAGGCGCCAACGGGCGCCCGGCCGCACTCCCCACAGGGTTGGAGTACGCGGATGTCGGGCAGGGCGGACGATTTCGATCGCACCATCTCCTTCGCGAAAGTCGCCCTCGACCAGATCGAGGCGCTGCGCATCTCCGCGGCACCGCGTCACTACGAGCTCTGGTACCACTACGCGACCGGCTACAACGCCCCTCTGAATGCCGCCATCAACGACCGTCTCTCCCAGGCCGGCAAACTGTCGACCGAGGAGGTCGACCGGCTGCACGCGCAGTTCTTCGCGCCGTCGCGGCTCGGCGAGCAGATCGAGTCGATCGGCGGCAAGGTCGCCGGCAAGATCGATCAGATCATGGCCGTGCTCGACGCCGCCATGGGCTCCACCAGCCGGGCGACCGAGACGCTGGCCGACGCGAGCGACCAGCTCGGCCACGCCGAGGACGCCAACGCGATCCATCGGGTGATCGGCGATCTGCTGCGCACCGTGAAGGAGATGGAGGGCAGCAACCGCGAGCTCGAGCAGCGCCTCGGCGCCTCCAAGGGCGAGATCGCCAAGCTGCAGCAGAACCTCGAGGAGCTGCGCAGCGAGAGCTTGACCGATCCGCTGACCACGCTCGCCAATCGCAAGTGCTTCGACGACGCCCTCGGCCGTCTCGTCGAGCAGGCCGCGGCGCACGGCCAGGCGCTGTCGTTGATCCTCACCGACATCGACCACTTCAAGCGCTTCAACGACACCTACGGCCACCTCACCGGCGACCAGGTGCTGCGGCTCGTCGCGCTATCGGTGAAGCAGAACGTCAAGGGCCAGGACGTCGCCGCCCGCTACGGCGGCGAGGAGTTCGCCGTCATCCTGCCGGAGACGCCGCTGCGCGCCGCCACCACGGTCGCCGACTACATCCGCCGCGCCGTGATGGGCAAGGAGCTGATGAAGCGCTCGACCCGCGAGGTTCTCGGTCGCGTCACCATCTCGTGCGGGGTCGCGACGCTGCGCCCGGCCGACACCATCCACAGCCTGATCGAGCGGACCGACGCCTGCCTCTACGCGGCCAAGCGGTCCGGCCGGAACATGGTGGTGTGCGAGACCGACCCCGAAGTCGTGCCGCTCGACACCAAGCGGATCGCCTGAGGCGCCCTGCCCGCCGTTACGCTTCGGTGTCGGCCGGCGTGATCTGCACCGACTCGCCGCAGCCGCAGGCCGAGACCTGGTTCGGGTTGCTGAACACGAAGCCGGCGGAGAGCTTCTCGGTCTTGAAGTCCATCTCGGTGCCGAGCAGGAACAGCACGGCCTTCGGGTCGACCAGCACCCGCACGCCCTTGTCCTCGATCACCTCGTCGGTCGGCGCGACCGCGGCGGCGTACTCCATCGTGTAGGACATGCCGGCGCAGCCGCCGTTCTTCACGCCGATGCGCACGCCGGCGATCGGCGTCTCCGCCTTCGCCATGATCTGCTTCAGCCGCGCCGCGGCGGCGTCGGTCAGCCGGATCACCTGCGGCCGCGGCCGCCGGGTCGCGGCGGGCCTGCTCGCGGATTGCGGACCCGTGGTCTCCGGGCTCACGATCTCTTGCGCCATCTCGTCTCTCCCTCGCGGCCGGGGGGCCACCGCCGGGGCGCCGCGACCGGCGCCTACCACATGTTGAGGACGACCCGCGCCTCGTCGGACATCCGGCTCGGATCCCAGGGCGGATCCCACACCACCGCGACGTCCACCGGGCCGACGCCGGCCACCGTCAGCACCGCGTTCTCCACCATGGTGGGAAGCTCCTGGGCCGAGGGACAGTTGGGCGTCGTCAGGGTCATGTCGACCGCCACCGAGCGGTCGTCGTTGATCTCGATCCGGTAGATCAGGCCGAGCTCGTAGATGTCGGCCGGGATCTCCGGGTCGTAGACGGTCTTCAGCGCCGCGACGATGTCGTCGGTCATGCGCCGGATCTCCTCGGCCGGCAGCGCCGAGCCGGACGGCGCCGCCACCGTCGCGTTCGCGCCGGCAGTCGCCGGGGCAGCGGCTTCGGCCGCCTTCGTCGTGTCGTTCATGCGAACATATCCTGCGCCTTGATCAGGGCCTCGGTCAGACGGTCGACCTCTTCGACCGTGTTGTAAAGCCCGAAGCTCGCCCTGCAGGTGGCCGTGACGCCGAACCGCGCCAGGAGCGGCATCACGCAGTGGGTGCCGGCCCGCACCGCGATACCGGACCGGTCGATGATGGTGGCGATGTCGTGCGGATGCGCGCCCTTCATCTCGAACGAGACGATGGCCCCCTTCTCGCGCGCCGTGCCGATGATGCGGAGCGAGTTGATCTCGCGCAGCCGATCGGTGGCGTAGGCGAGCAGCGTCTCCTCGTGCGCCCGGATGCGGTCGCGGCCGATCGAGGTGATGTAGTCGAGCGCCGCGCCGAAGCCGATCGCTTGGACGATCGCCGGCGTGCCGGCCTCGAAGCGGTGCGGCGGGTCGCCGTAGGTGACCCGGTCCTCGAACACCTCGCGGATCATCTCGCCGCCACCGAGGAAGGGCGGCATCTTCTCGAGGATGTCGTAGCGGGCGTAGAGCGCGCCGATGCCGCTCGGGCCGTAGAGCTTGTGGCCCGTGATCACATAGAAGTCGCAGCCGATGTCCTGGACGTCGACGTCGAGATGCACGGAGCCCTGCGCGCCGTCGACCAGCACCGGAATGCCGCGCGCATGCGCGAGGCGCACCACCTCCTTGACCGGCACCATGGTGCCGAGCCCGTTCGACATCTGGGTGATGGCGACGATCTTGGTGCGATCGGTCAGCAGCTTCTCGAATTCGTCGAGGAGAAAGTTGCCCTCGTCGTCGACCGGCGCCCACTTGATCACGGCGCCCTGCCGCTCGCGCAGGAAATGCCACGGCACGATGTTGGAGTGGTGCTCCATGATCGAGAGCACGATCTCGTCGCCCTCGCCGATGCGCTCGCGTCCGAAGGTCTGGGCGACCAGGTTGATCGCCTCGGTGGCGTTGCGGGTGAAGACGATCTCCTCGGCACGCGCCGCGCCGATGAACGCCCGCACCTTCTCGCGCGCACCTTCGTAGCCCTCGGTGGCCGCATTCGCGAGGTAGTGCAGGCCGCGATGCACGTTGGCGTATTCGTGCGTGTAGGCATGCGTCAGCCGATCGAGCACCGCGGTCGGCTTCTGGGCCGAGGCGGCGTTGTCCAGATAGACGAGCGGCTTGCCGTAGACCTTCAGCGACAGCGCCGGAAAGTCCTCGCGGATGCGGGCGACGTCGTAGGAGCCGTTCTGTACCGCAGGATGGGTCATGTGATGCGCACGCGCGGTCCGACGGACCGCGCCTCGTGCTACTCCCGTGCCTCGAGCCACCGCGCCGTCGCGGCCGTCAGGGCGTCGCGGATGCCCTCGTTCGTCACCGTGTCGATCGCCTCGCCGACGAAGGACTGGATCAGCAGCGTCTCGGCCTCCTTTTTCGGGATGCCGCGCGCCATCAGATAGAACAGCAGATCCTCGTCGAGCGAGCCGGCCGTGGCGCCGTGGCCGCAGACCACGTCGTCGGCGAAGATCTCGAGCTCCGGCTTGTGGTCGGCCTCGGCCGTCTCCGACAGGAGAAGCGCGTGCGAGGCCATCTTGCCGTCGGTCTTCTGCGCGTCGGGGCGCACCACGATCTTGCCCTGGAAGACGCTGCGGCTCTCGCCGTCGAGCACGCCCTTGAAGGTCTCGCGGCTGACGCAGCCGCCGATCGCGTGATCGACGACGAGCGTCGCGTCGGCGTGCTGGCGGCCCTTCAGCATGGTCGCGCCGTTGAGCGACAGCGCGATGCCGGAGCCGTCGCAGCGCACGAAGAGCTGGTTGCGCACCGCGGCGCCGCCGAGCGCGACGACGAGATCGTTGTAACGAACATGCGGGCCGAGCGCCGCCGTCAGCGTCGCGACATGCAGAGCCGACGCGCCGTCGAGCCCGATCTTGACGTGGTCGATCTCGGCGCCGTCGCCGGCGACGACATCGAGCGCGGTGTTGATCTGATAGTCGAGACCGTCCGGCCCCTCGTGGCTCTCCACCAGCGTCACGGCGGCCCCTGCCCCGACGCTCAGCAGCGAGCGGGTGTACACGGCCGCCGGCACCGGGCCGGTGAAGCAGAAGACGAGATGGATCGGCCGCGCGACCTTCGCACCGGGTGCCACCCGGATCACGGCGCCGTCGCCCATGAAGGCGGTGTTGAGCGCGAAGGCGACGTCCTTCTCGGCCGGGCTCTGGGCGCCGAGCTGCCCCGTCACCTCGGAGTCGCCGCGGGTCAGGGCATCGGCGAGCGAGCCGATCGACAGGCCGGGCTCGAGCCCGTCGAGGTCGGAGAGATCCTTCACGAAGACGCCGTCGGCGATCACGATCCGGCGCAGCTCGGCGTCGGCCAGGAGGGCGCCGGCGGCGCGCGCCCGCACCTTGCCGATCTCGCCCGGCGGCTGCGCCAAGGGCTTCGCCTCGCGCATCAGGGCGCGCAGATCCGTGTACTTCCACGTCTCGACGCGGCGGGTCGGCAGGCCGGCGGCAGCGAACGTCTCGAACGCGGCCGCGCGGCGCGCGCTCACCGGCGCGGCGCCGGGCAGCCGGTCCTTCACGCCGTCGAAGGCAGCCGCGATCGCCTGCTCGGCGTCGGTTCTCGCGGCATCGGTGTTGGCGGTCGTCGGTCGGGTCATGATCAGGTCATCCGCTATGCGGTCGGGGCTCGGACGGCGCGATCTGCGATCAGGCCGCCGCCTCCTGCTCGTAGTCGGCGTAGCCCTTGGCCTCGAGCTCGAGCGCCAGCTCCTTGCCGCCGGTGCGAACGATACGACCACGCGAAAACACGTGGACGATGTCCGGGACGATGTGGTTGAGCAGCCGCTGATAGTGCGTGATCACGATGATGCCGCGCTCGGGCGAGCGCAGCCGGTTCACGCCCTCGGCCGCGATCTTCAGCGCGTCGATGTCGAGCCCCGAGTCGGTCTCGTCGAGGATCGCGAGCTTGGGCTGGAGCAGCGCCATCTGCAGCACCTCGGCGCGCTTCTTCTCGCCGCCCGAGAAGCCGACATTGACGGGGCGCTTGAGCATCTCGGGATCGATCGAGAGGTTCTTGGCCTCCTCGCGCACCCGCTTCATGAACTCCGGCGTCGAGAGCTCCGGCTCGCCGCGCTTCTTGCGCTGCGCGTTCATCGCGGTGCGCAGGAACGTCATGGTGGCGACGCCCGGGATCTCCATCGGATACTGGAAGGCGAGGAACAGGCCCGCCGCGGCGCGCTCGTCCGGCGCCATGTCCAGGAGCTCTACGCCGTCGAGCAGCGCCTCGCCGCCCGTCACCTCGTAGCCGTCCTTGCCGGACAGCACATGCGCCAGCGTCGACTTGCCCGAGCCGTTCGGGCCCATGATGGCGTGCACCTCGCCCGGGTTCACGGTGAGGTTCACGCCCCGGAGGATCTGACGGTCCTCGACGGAGGCCTCGAGGTTCTTGATTTCCAGAAGCGACATTTCGATTTCACCTCGTGTTGTCCCGCCCTGCATCGCAGCGGCCGGGCGTCACGCGTCGAATGGGATGAGGATCCGCGCGGCGTGTCTGCACATCGCCGCCGCGGACGTGTCGATCAGCCGACCGAGCCTTCCAGGCTGATGGAGATCAGCTTCTGGGCCTCGACGGCGAACTCCATCGGCAGGTGCTGGAGCACGTCGCGGACGAAGCCGTTGACGACGAGCGCCACCGCTTCTTCCGGCGAGAGACCGCGCTGCATGCAGTAGAACAGCATGTCCTCGGAGATCTTCGAGGTGGTCGCCTCGTGCTCGAACACGGCGGAGGCGTTCTTCGCCTCGATGTACGGGACCGTATGGGCGCCGCAGTGCGAGCCGATCAAGAGCGAGTCGCAGTTGGTGAAGTTGCGCGCGCCGGTCGCCTTGCGGTGGGCCGAGACGAGGCCCCGATAGGTGTTGTCGGAGCGGCCCGCCGCGATGCCCTTGGAGATGATCCGGCTCGTCGTGTTCTTGCCGAGATGGATCATCTTGGTGCCGGAATCGACCTGCTGGCGGCCGTTCGAGATCGCGATCGAGTAGAATTCTCCGCGCGAACCTTCTCCCCGGAGGATGCAGGACGGGTACTTCCAGGTGATGGCCGAGCCGGTCTCCACCTGGGTCCAGGAGATCTTCGATCGGGCCCCGCGGCAGTCGCCCCGCTTGGTGACGAAGTTGTAGATGCCGCCCTTGCCTTCGGAGTCGCCCGGGTACCAGTTCTGGACCGTCGAGTACTTGATCTCGGCGTCGTCGAGCGCGATCAGCTCGACCACGGCGGCGTGCAGCTGATTCTCGTCGCGGCGCGGCGCCGTGCAGCCTTCCAGGTAGCTCACATAGGAGCCCTTGTCGGCGATGATCAGGGTGCGCTCGAACTGGCCGGTGTTCTTCTCGTTGATGCGGAAATAGGTCGACAGCTCCATCGGGCAGCGCACGCCCGGCGGGATGTAGACGAACGAGCCGTCCGAGAACACGGCGGAGTTCAGGGTGGCGAAGAAGTTGTCCGTCACCGGCACGACCGAGCCGAGATACTTCTGCACCAGCTCGGGATGCTCGTGCACGGCCTCGGAGATCGGCATGAAGATCACGCCGGCCTTCTTCAGCTCCTCCTTGAAGGTCGTCGCCACCGACACCGAATCGAACACAGCGTCGACCGCGACCCGGGTGCCGCCGGCCGGGCCTTCGGTCCCGTCCTCGCGCACCACGCCGGCGAGGATCTCCTGCTCGCGCAGCGGGATGCCCAGCTTCTCGTAGGTCCGCAGGATCTCCGGATCGACGTCGTCGAGCGACTTCGGCGCCACGAAGGCCTTCGGGGCGGCGTAGTAGTAGAGATCGTCGTAGTCGATCTTCGGATAATCGACGCGCGCCCAGGTCGGCTCGTCCATGGTGAGCCAGCGCCGATAGGCGTCCAGCCGCCACTCCAGCAGCCAGGCGGGCTCTTTCTTCTTGGCCGAAATGAAGCGGACGATGTCCTCGGACAGTCCCTTCGGCGCCTTCTCGGTCTCGATCTGCGTCTCGAAACCGTACTTGTACTGGTCGACGTCGATGCTCTTGACCTGCTCGACGGTCTCCTGCACGGCCGGCATCTCATTCCCTCCACTGCGGTTTCAAGGACCGCGGGTTGGATGTTGCCCTATGGTGTTCGTCCTGTGGAAGATCACCTGCGATGATGAACGGGGCGGTTGCGGCCGGTCGGGTCCCGACCGGCTCACATGTGAACGGGTCACGCGGCAATACCGCATCCTCCCTTAGATAGTCTACGTACGAGCTGCTTCCAAGCGTCGACGAAGGTCGAAACGTCGCGTTCACTGGTTGTCGGGCCGAGGCTCACCCGCACGGCGCCGGCGGCGAGATCGGCCGGCACGCCCATCGCGGCGAGCACCTGCGAGGCGCCGACCTTGCCGGACGAGCAGGCCGCACCCGACGACACGGCGACGCCGGCGAGGTCGAGGGCGATCACGGCCGTCTCGGCCTTGAGCCCGGGATGGGCGAGGAGGCTGGTGTTGGGCAGGCGCGGGGCACCCTGCCCGATCACGACGGTTCCGCGGGCGGCCGCCGCCACGCCGGCCTCCAGGGCGTCGCGCAGTCCGGCCATGGCCGGACCGGCCGTCGCGAGATCCTGTGCGGCCGCCAAGGCGGCGGCGCCGAAGCCGGCGATCGCCGCGACGTTCTCGGTGCCGGCGCGGGTGCCGCGCTCCTGCCCGCCGCCCGTCAGCACCGGCGCGGTGACGTGGATGTCCGCGTCGCGCAGCACCAGGGCGCCGACGCCTTTCGGCCCGCCGATCTTGTGGCCGGACAGCGTCATCAGGTCAGCCCCGAGCGCCCCGATGTCACAGGGAATCTTCCCGGCGCTCTGGACGGCGTCGACATGCAGGATCCCTCCGGCCGCGTGGACCAGCTCCGCCGCGGCGGCGATCGGCTGCACCACCCCGGTCTCGTTGTTCGCATGCATGAGCGATACCAACGGCCGAAGCCCAATCTTTTCAACGGCGAGGGCCGCCAGCCGGGCCGCCAAGGCGGCCAGATCGACACGTCCGTCGGACGTCACCGGCAGGATGTCGACAGCGTTCGTCGGAAACCGGCCACCGGCCCGCACCGACGGATGTTCGATCGCCGACACCAGGAGGCGGTCGCGGGGCGCCGTGTCGGGACCGACCGCGAGCCCCGGCGTCAGGGCGAGCGTGTTGGCCTCGGTGCCGCCCGAGGTGAAGACGACGTTGCGCGGCGCCGCCCCGACCAGCCGGGCGACCGCGGCGCGGGCCTCCTCGACCAGGGCGCGGGCCGCCCGTCCCTCGGCATGTACGGAGGACGGGTTGCCGGCGTCGAGCGCCGCCAGCATCGCGGCGCGCGCCTGCGGGCGCAGCGGCGCGGTGGCGTTCCAATCGAGATAGGCGCGCTCGCTCATGGTCTTGGGGCGGAGCTCCGGGTCCGATAGAGGGTACGAGGCCGCGGTCCGGGCGGATCAGCCGCCGTTCGGATCGGGGATGGCCGTCCGGGCGACGGGCCGGCCCGACTGCGCCGGCTGCACGAAAACCTTGCTTTTCGCCCCGGTGCTCATGCTAGACCATGGCGCCGCGCCACCGACCGGCGTCACCGCCGTCCAACGGCCAGGACCCATTCCGGAAATTCGAGGCGTCGTAGTCAGATAGGCGGGCCGCGCCGGCGACGTCAAGGGCGCCGCGGCGAGGTCGGGGCGGCGGTGCCGCAGCACCGCCCGGCAGGACGAGGTTCGAGAGCATGCCTGAGGTCATCTTCAACGGGTCCGCCGGCCGGATCGAGGGGCGCTATCACCCGTCGCGGGTGAAGAACGCGCCGATCGCCATCGTGCTGCATCCGCATCCGCAGTTCGGCGGCACGATGAACCACCAGATCGTCTACCAGCTCTATTACGCCTTCGCGCACCGCAACTTCTCGGTGCTGCGCTTCAACTTCCGCGGGGTCGGCCGCAGCCAGGGCTCGTTCGACCACGGCCAGGGCGAGCTGTCCGACGCCGCCTCGGCGCTCGACTGGGCCCAGGCCATCAATCCGGAAGCGCGCGGCTGCTGGATCGCCGGCTTCTCGTTCGGCGCTTGGATCGGCATGCAGCTCCTGATGCGGCGGCCCGAGATCGAGGGCTTCATCTCGATCGCCCCGCCGGCCAACCTCTACGACTTCTCGTTCCTGGCCCCCTGCCCGTCCTCGGGCCTGATCGTCCACGGCGAGCGCGACGCGGTCGTGCCCTACAAGGACGTCCAGACGCTGGTCGAGAAGCTCAAGACCCAGAAGGGCATCGTCATCGAGCAGAAGGTGATCCCGTCGGCGAACCACTTCTTCGATCAGAAGATCGAGCCGCTGATGCAGGCCATCACCTCGTATCTCGACAAGCGCCTCGCCACCGCGACCACCCGCCCCGAGCCGCGCGGCCGCCGCACCGGCTGAGCCGCCGGCGCCTGGCATCCCCTCGCCGGGCACGCCGGCCGGCCGGTCCGTTTGAAAACCACGCCGGACCTGATACACCGGCCGCGGTCCGGCGCCGATCGCGCCTGTGCGCCGATCGTCGGCGCGACCGATATTGTCCGGGGCGGCGCGACGCGACCGCGACGCCATTTCTCCCCGCAGCGAGGACGAGGGTCATGAGCACGTACGAGTCCGATTTTCTCCGCACCCTGGAGAGCCGCGGCTTCATCCACCAGGTGTCGGATGCGGCCGGGCTCGACGGGCTGGCGAAGAAGAACGCGCTCGTCGCCTATGTCGGCTACGATTGCACGGCGGCGTCGCTGCATGTCGGCCACCTGATCACGATCATGATGCTGCACTGGCTGCAGCAGACCGGCAACAAGCCGATCGCGTTGATGGGCGGCGGCACGACCCGGGTCGGCGATCCCTCGGGCCGCGACGAGACCCGCAAGATGCTCACCTACGAGCAGATCGACGACAACAAGAACAGCATCAAGCGGGTGTTCTCGAACTTCCTGACCTTCGGGGAGGGCAAGACCGACGCCGTGATGGCCGACAACGCCGAGTGGCTGACGACGCTCAACTACATCGAGATGCTGCGCGAGGTCGGCCGCCACTTCTCGATCAACCGCATGCTGACCATGGACTCGGTGAAGCTCCGGCTGGAGCGCGAGCAGGAGCTCTCCTTCATCGAGTTCAACTACATGATCCTGCAGTCCTACGACTTCGTGGAGCTGGCCCGGCGCTACGGCTGCAACCTGCAGATGGGCGGCTCCGACCAGTGGGGCAACATCGTCAACGGCATCGATCTCGGCCGCCGCATGGGCACGCATCAGCTCCACGCGCTGACCTGCCCGCTGCTCACCACCGCCTCGGGCGCCAAGATGGGCAAGACCGCGGCCGGCGCCGTGTGGCTCGACGCCGCGATGCTGAGCCCGTGGGACTACTGGCAGTTCTGGCGCAACACCGAGGACGGCGACGTCGTCGCGTTCCTCAAGCTGTTCACGCTGCTGCCGCTCGCCGAGATCGATCGCCTCGCCGCGCTCGGCGGCGCCGAGATCAACGAAGCGAAGAAGATCCTCGCCACCGAGGCGACCGCGCTGGTGCACGGCCGCGCCGCCGCCGAGGAGGCCGCCGAGACGGCCCGCAAGACTTTTGAAGAAGGCGCCCTCGCCGCGACCCTGCCGACCGTCGCCGTCTCGCGCGAAGATCTCGACAAGGGCCTCGGGGTGCTCGTCGCCTTCGCCGAGAAGACCGGCCTCGTCGCCTCCAACGGTGAGGCCCGCCGCCAGGTCAAGGCCGGCGGCCTCAAGGTCAACGACGTGACGGTGACGGACGAGAAGATGCTGCTCGGGCCGCAGCACGTCACCGCCGACGGCGTGATCAAGCTGTCGCTCGGCAAGAAGAAGCACGTGCTCCTGAAGGCCGAGTGAGGCGCGCGCGCGGCCTCCGGGCCGTCGCACGGCACAGCTTTGCTCCTCATGGTGACGAGCGACCGCAGGCCGCGTCTCGAACCATGAGGCCCCGGGGCCGCATCCTTCGAGACGCCCGCTGCGCGGGCTTCTCAGGATGAGGGGAGAGATGGGAGCTTGCAACCGAATCCGCGTCGCCCGGCGCTCGTCCGGTGACCGGTACGGGCCACATCCTTCGAGACGCGCTCCTGCGGAGCGCTCCTCAGGATGAGGATCGATGACGACGACAGAGCAGCGCTACGTCATCGAACGACCGAAAACCTCGTCCTGAGGAGGCCGCGAAGCGGCCGTCTCGAAGGACGAGGCCCGGACTCGGACGCGACGACGGTGGCCGCCCCCTACTGCAGCGCGATGGCGACGAAGCGGAGGTCGCCGTCGGCGCTGGCGATCAGCAGGAGCGCCGACTTGCGGCCGTCCTTCTTGAGGGCGTCGATGCGCTTCTGCACGTCGGCGGCGTTCGCCACCGTCTCCTGCGAGACCTCGACGATCACGTCGCCGGCGACGAGGCGCTTCTCGGCCGCGGCCGACTTCGAGTCGACCCCGGTGATAACCACGCCCTTCACCGTGTCCTTGATCTTGAAGCGCTTCCGCAGGTCGTCGGAGAGATTGGCGAGGTCGATGCCGAGCGTCGACTTGACGACCGACTTGTCCTCCGGGGCGCCGCCGTTGCGCTTCGGCGTGAGCGCCGCCTGCTTCTCGCCGTCCTCGAGACGGCCGAGCTTCACGGTCTTCTTCTCCTCCTTGGCCTTGCGGAGGATCGTAACCTCGACGTCCTTGCCGACCGGGGTCTCGGCGACGATGCGCGGCAGGTCGCGCATGTCCTTGATGTCCTTGCCGTCGAAGCGGACGATCACGTCGCCGGTCTCGATGCCGGCCGGCTTCGCCGGGCCCTTCTCGTCGACTCCGGAGACGAGCGCGCCGCGCGCCGGCTTGATGCCGATGCTCTCGGCGATCTCGTCGGTCACCTGCTGGATGCGCACGCCGAGCCAGCCGCGCCGCGTCTCGCCGAACTGGCGGAGCTGATCGATGATCGGCATCGCGGTCTTGGACGGCACCGCGAAGCCGATGCCGATCGAGCCGCCCGACGGCGAGATGATCGCCGTGTTGATGCCGACCACCTCGCCGTCGAGATTGAACAGCGGGCCGCCCGAGTTGCCGCGATTGATCGCGGCGTCGGTCTGGATGTAGTTGTCGTAGCGGCCCGAGTTGATGTCGCGGTTGCGCGCCGAGACGATGCCGGCCGTCACGGTGCCGCCGAGCTGGAACGGGTTGCCGATCGCCACCACCCACTCGCCGATCCGCAGCCGCTCGGAATCGCCGAACGACACCGCCTTGAGCGGCTTGTCCGTCGTCACCTTCAGCACCGCGAGATCGACCTCCTTGTCGCGGCCGAGGATCTCGGCCTTGAGGCGGGTGCCGTCGTTGAAGATCACCGTCACCTCGTCGGCGTCGGCGATGACGTGATTGTTGGTGACGATGATGCCGGACGGATCGATCACGAAGCCCGAGCCGAGCGAGTTGGCGCGGCGCGGCGTGCGCTCGCGCGGGCCGTTCTCGCCCTGCTGGCCGCCGCGGCGGTTCTTGAAGAACTCCTCGAAGAACTCCTCGAAGGGCGAGCCCGGCGGCAGGTTGGGCACGGCGTTGCCCTGCGCCTGCACGGTCTGCGAGGTCGAGATGTTGACGACCGCGTCCATCACCTTCTCGGTGACGTCGGCGATGGCGTCGGGTCCACGCGCGAAGGCGCGGCTGTCGAGCGCAGCGGGCACGCCTGCGAGCAGGACGGCGGCGGCGAGCGCGGCCGCGACGAGCGGGCGCCGGATCGGGCGGAAGCGTTCGAACGAAAGGCCGGCCATCACCTGGCGATCTCCTCGGGACATCTGAACTCGGGAACGCGGAACTGGAAAGCGAACGCGACGCGGGACCGCGGCACGCGCGGACATCGTCGGCGCAGACGAGCACTGCGATACCGCTCGCGACACGCCCGCGTCCGACGCGACAACACTGCGAGCGGCCCGCGGGATTACGGACGAATTCGGGCGGAATGGCGGCTCGCGCCGCGTCTCGTCCGTCAGGATAGCTGGCGGATCATCCAGATCAAGGCGACGCCGAGCGCCGCGCTGACCACGCCGACGATCCGCAGCGTGGTTTCCGGCGTCTCCAGAAGGGCCAGCGCGGCGCGCCGCGCCGGTCCCGGAAAGGCGGCGAACAGCAGCCCTTCGATCACGAAGACGAGGCCGAGAGCGACCAGGAACGCGGACATCGATGGCCTCGAAGGCGGACGCGGACCAGGGTCCGCACCGAAGTCCGGGCCCGGCGCCGCCGCGACGCCGGGCCCGGTCGGATCACTGCGCGGCGGCCGCCGCGGGCGGCGCCGTGCGGGCGGGGGCTGCCGCCTGGGCGGCCGGCCGACCTCCGCTCGGATTGGTGAAGTAGCGGAAGAACTCGGAATCCGGCCGCAGCAGGAACCGCGTCTCGCCCGGCTTCAGGCCGGCCTCGTAGGCCTGCATGGAGCGGTAGAAGGTGAAGAAGTCCGGATCCTGCCCGAACGCGTCGGCGAAGATGCGGTTGCGGGTCGCGTCGCCCTCGCCGCGCGTCTGCTCGGCCTTGGACGTCGCGTCGGCGACCAGCACGGTCACGTCGCGGTCGGCGCGCGCCCGGATCTCCTGGGCCCGCTGGCTGCCCTGGGCGCGGAACTCGGCCGCCTCGCGCTGACGCTCGGTCTGCATCCGCTGATAGACAGCCTGGCTGTTCTGCTCCGGCAGGTCGGCGCGACGGATGCGGACATCCACCACGTTGATGCCGAAGGCGTGCGCCTCACGGTCGAGCTGCTCGCGCACCCGCGCCATCATCTGGGTCCGCTCGTCGCGGACCACGTTGGTCAGCGTCGACTCGCCGAGCACGCGGCGCAGTGCCGAGTTGAGCAGCGTGGCGAGCCGCGAGTTGGCGCCCTCGACCGAGCCGACCGTCTGATAGAAGCGCAGCGGGTCGACGATCTTGTAGCGGGCGAAGGCGTCGACCACGAGCCGCTTGGAGTCGGAGGCGATCACCTCCTGGGCCGGGTTCTCCAGGTCGAGGATGCGCTTGTCGACGTAGATCACGTTGTCGATCAGCGGGATCTTGAAGTGCAGCCCGGGCTGGGTGACGATCCGGCGCGGGTCGCCGAGGCGGACCACCAGGGCCTGCTGGGTCTGATAGACGGTGAACACCGACGCCCAGCCGAGCACCAGGATCAGCAGGATGACGACGGCGGCGATGCCGCCCGCGATGCCGGTCTTCATCGGGCGGCTCCCGTCTGGGTGCGCGGCTGCGCCTGCCGCCGGCCGAGCTCGTCGAGATTGAGATAGGGCAGCACGCCGCCGGCCGTGCCGGTGGCGCTGGTCGACGGATCGATGATGATCTTGTCGGTGCCGCCGAACAGCCGCTCCATCGTCTCGAGGTAGAGGCGCTCGCGGGTGATCTCCGGCGCCTTCTTGTACTCCTCGTAGATCTTGCTGAAGCGGCCGGCCTGACCGCGCGCCTCGGCGACGGTCTGCTCGCGATAGGCTTCCGCCGCCTGGGTGATCTGGGCGGCGCGGCCGCGCGCCTCCGGCACCACGCGGTTGGCGTAGGTCTGCGCCTCGTTCTGGGCGCGCTCCAGGTCGGCGCGGGCCGCCTGGACGTCGCGGAACGAGTCGATGACCTGGTTCGGCGGGTCGACCTTCTGGAGCTGCACCTGGGTGATCTGGATGCCGGCGCCGTACTGGTCGAGGGTGCGCTGCATCAGATCCTGCACGGCCGTCTCGATGGTCTGGCGGGCGCCGGTGAGGATGGGCTGCACCTCGGAGCGGCCGATCACGTCGCGCATGGCGCTCTCGGCGACCGCCTTCACGGTGCCTTCCGGGTTCTGGATGTTGAACAGGTATTGGCTGGCGCCGCCGGCCGGCTTGATCACCCAGAACACCGAGAAGTCGACGTCGACGATGTTCTCGTCGCCGGTCAGCATCAGGCTCTCCTCGGGGACGTCGCGCATGGTGGTGCCGCGGCGGATGTCCTCGATGACCCGCATGCCGATGTCGATGCGGTTGACGCGCGTCACCTTCGGGGTGAGTACCGACTCGATCGGATACGGCAGGTGGTAGTTCAGGCCGGGCGTCGCGTCACGGCTGTACTTGCCGAAGCGCAGCACCACGCCGAGCTCGTCGGGCTCGACCCGGTAGAAGCCGGAGGCGCCCCACAGCAGCACGGCGACGCCGACCAGGATGGCGATTCCCTTGCCGCCCAGGCTGCCGCCCGGCAGCACGCGGCGGAGCCGATCCTGGCTGCGGCGCAGGAGCTCCTCGAGATCGGGAGGTGTCGGACCCGACGATTGCGGCCCCGTCCCCCACGGTCCCTTGGGGCCCGATCCCCACGGTCCGCCGCCCTGATTGCTCCACGGCATCTATGCTGCCTTTCCTCTACGTCCGGCCTCGACCATGCCCGGCCTCGGCCATGTCCGGCCTCGACATCCGGCGCGGTCCGGCGCGAATCCCAGTCGCGCGCGAGATCTCCGGCCGGAGCGTTCCGCTGAGATGTGGCTTGGGTTATAGGAAACCAACCCCCGTTTCAACGCATGGACTTGCGGCGGCGCGCCGCGGCTGCCCGGGCGCCGCCGGCGCGGCCCCGGCTAGTCCTCGCTCCGCACGTAGGTAACGAAGCCGAACGGCGCCGTGTCCTCGGGGCCCTGCTCGCCCGTGGCGTGGGCCACGGCCCGCCAGACGGCGGCGTCGATGGCCGGAAAGACGGCATCACCCGCCGGCGATGCATGCACCCGGGTGATCTCCAGCCGGTCGGCGATCGGCATCGCCTCGCGGTAGAGCTCGCCGCCGCCGGCCAGCATGATCGCGGGTGCGCTGCGCCGCAGCGCATCGGCCCGCGCCACCGCGAGCGCCGCGGCGAGCGAGCCGGTCACGACCGTGCCGGCCGCCGCGAAGGCGGGATCGCGGGTCACCACGATGGTGGTGCGGCCGGGCAGCGGCCTGCCGATCGACTGGAAGGTCTTGCGCCCCATCACCACCGGATGGCCGAGCGTGACGGCGCGGAAATGCCGCATGTCCGACTTCAAGCGCCAGGGCAGCGCGCCGTCGCGGCCGATGACGCCGTTGTCCGCCACGGCGGCGACGAGGACGAGCGGGAGGCGCCGTGTCACGTGGCCGACTCTGGTTTTGCAGTGCATAACTTCATGAAAACACGCTATAGTTGCGAAACGTTCTCATTCCGATCATCATCGGGGTAACACGAAACGGCGACTCACCCGACGGGAGCAGTCCAGTGTACAGCCTCGCGCACCGGACCGCTCGGCCCGCCGTCGCCCGTCTCGGCCGGTTCGCAGTCCCGATCCGATCGGCGGTTCCAGGGCTCGCCCGGGCGCTCACCCGGGCGCTCGTCGCGACCCTCTGGCTGGCGGCGGCGGCGGGCGCCGATCCGTGGTCCAGGGGGCTCGCGTACCCGGCCGGTCCGGTCCGGCCGGAGATCGACGCCATCGCGGCCTGCCTCGCCGCCGGCCGCGAGATGGCGATGGCGCCGCGACCGGCCTGCGTTCCGCGCGGGAGCGGCGCGGCGCTGGCCGAGAAGGCCGGCATGCCGCTCGGCGAGCGCGACTGGTCGGTCGCCTGCGCGGCCCGCGACGATCCGCGCCGCCTGCCGCGCGACGCGGTCGCCCGGCTCGCCGGCGACCCCGCGGTGGCGCGGGCCGGCATCCGCATCGTCGGTGCGCTGTTCTGCGACGGCCTCGCCCTCGCCGACCTCGACCTGCCCGCCCCGCTGCTGCTCGACCGCGGCGTGTTTGCCGGGCCGGTCGAGCTGCGCAATCTGCACCTGAAGGGCGATCTCGGGCTCGACAACGCGGTTCTGCTCGACACGCTGCGGCTCGACACGGTCCGGATCGCCGGCTCGGTCCGGCTCGACCGCAGCTTCGTGCGCCGGCTGCGCGTCGTCGACACCAGGGTGGACGGCTCGTGGCACCAGTCCACCGCGATCGTCTTCCTCGACGCGCATCTGGTGCGGCTCGCCGTCGCCGGCGATCTCGAGTTCGACCGCGCCGCCGTCTCACGCCTGTGGGTCCGCGCCGCCCGGGTCGGCGGCACGCTCGCGCTCGACGAGAGCGAGGCGCGCTGCGCCGTGCGGATCGAGGCGAGCACGCTCGGCGCGCTGACCGCCCGCGACGCCGGCTTCGGCAAGGTGGTGACGATCGGCGTAGGGCCGCTCGCCACCCGCTATCCGTGGTGGCGGCACGCCATCGAGGGCCGCCCCGCCACGCATGTCCAGACAATGTTCCGCAGCGCCGCCATCGCGGCCATCGCCGAGGCCGAGCGCCGTCGGATCGCCGTGCCCGAGCTGCCGGCCGAGGAGAACGCCCTTCTGCGCGGCTGCCGCGAGGAGACCGAGACGCAGCTGGACGGCACCGCCCGCACGGTCGGGATCGACGGGGTCGTGGCGCCGCGCCGGCTCAAGCTGGTCGTCGCCGAGACGACCATCGCCTCCGGCCTGTGCCTCGGCCCGATCGCCTGGGGCACGCCGCGCGACGGCGAGGTGCCGGATCCCTACCATCCCGCCACCGTCGTCGCGCTCGACGGCACCACGATCGGCGGCACGCTCGCCGTCGACCTGTGGGGCGACGACCGCTCCGTGCAGACGGTGCGCCTCGCCGACCCCGCCTTCGGTCGCGTCGCCGCCCTGCACGTCTTCGCGGCGACCGGCGTCACGGCGTCCGCCGTCGCGCTCGACTTTTCCGATCTCGATCGCCCCTGGGTCGGCCGCCTGGACGGGCTGCGTTTCGATCGACTCGTCAAGAGCCGGCAGCACTGCAGCGGCGAAGCCGCGGCGGGGGCTGCCGCCGCTCCGGCGGCGCCGCACGTCGTCGAGGTGCTGCGCTGGCTCGACCGCAACCAGGCGCCGTCGACCCAGCCCTTCGCGCCGTTCGCCGCCGCTTTCGCGGCGGCCGGAGCCTCCGCCGAGGCGGACGAGCTGCGCATCCGCCGCCGCAGCATCGAGGTGTGCGGCCGCCTGGCGCGCTGGCTGCCGCCAGTGGCGAGGTTCTGCCCGGACGGCGCGCGGATCGCGGCCGCAGCCGAGAGCCCGCCCGAGAGCCCCACCGGGACCCCGCCGGAGATGCCGGCCGGCGGCCATGTCCGGGCCGGCTTCGGCAGCGTCGTGTCGGGCGCCGGCGACCTGATCGGCACCGGCGTCGCGGCGGCGATGTGGGCCTTCGCCGACCACGGCCTGCGCCCCGGCAAGCTCGCCTGGTGGGCGGCGGGCGCGCTCGCGGCCGTGTGGATCGTGCTCCGCTTCGGCCTCGGCGTGGTCGGCTTCCTGCCGGACGGCCGGACGGCCGGCGGGCGGCTGTGGCCGATCGGGCCGCTGTTCCTGATCGACCGGCTGATCCCGGTCTACCGGGTCCGTGGCGAGCACTACGCCGTCGCCGGCTTCTTCCGCCGCGCCGACGCGACGGAAACGGAGGGATCGGCCGACGCCCTCGAGACGACGCTGCGCGGCCGCAAGATCGTCGTGCGCCCGGTCGGCGACGCCGCGCGGCACCGGATCGAGACCGTGCTGACGATCCTGCGCGTCACCGGCGTGGTGCTGGCCGCAGCCCTGCTCGCCGCGCTCTTCTTCGGCGGGCGGTGAGTGGAGGGCGGTGAGCCGGGCCGGTGTGGCGTCTCGACCCAGCTCCCTCCTCATGGTGAAGAGCGGACCGAAGGTCCGCGTCTCGAACCATGAGGCCGCAGACATCGTGGCCGCCCTCGCCCTTCGAGACGCCCGCTGCGCGGGCTCCTCAGGGTGAGGACGGACAGCCGACATTCGAACGGACGCTCGTCAGTTGTGCTCGCTCGGGCCCATGATCACGATGCCCTCGGTCGCCTCGACGTGGCGGACGAAGATGTACTTGTCCTCGCGCCCGTCGGAGTGCTTGCGGCGCACGTCGCGGAAACTCTCCTTCGACACCTTCGCCACGATCACGAACGGCGCGGTCGCGGCGAGGCCGCGCCGGCACAGCGCCTCGAAGTCCTCCAGCGTCGTCGCCGTGTGGGCCTCGGCGATGCCGGCCCCTTGCGCGATCTTCGCGATGTCCACACGCCCCTGCGCCGTGTGGGTCGGCGGCCCGCCGATCGACTGATAGCACTCGTTGTCCCAGACGACGACGAGCAGGTTCTTCGGCTGCTCGTTGGCGAGCGTCGCCAGGATGCCGAGGTTGAACATCATGCCGCCGTCGGTGTCGAGCGACACGACGCGCCGGTGCGGCAGGCCGACCGCGAGCCCGAACGCCTGCGGCGTGACGCAGCCGAGCTGCTGCTGGAACAGGCTCGCCTCGCGCATGTGCGGGGCGGCCGTGTACCACTCGTCGACGCTGGCGCCGAGCGAGAGGATCACCAGCTCGTCCTTCAGGAGCGGCGCCAGCGCGCGCATGCAGTCGAAGCGGTGCATCTTGGGACTGGAAGCGATCTGATCAGGTGCCGTCGCGCTCATCGCACCAGCCCTCCGGTCAGCGCCACGGCGGAGTGATAATAGGAGGCGTAGGACCAGGTGACGGCGTCCTGCACGGCCTGCTTCACCTTGGCGACCTCGTCGACCACCCGGTACGGGATCCGCATCGCGTTCAGGAGCGGCTCCATGGTCATGCCGTGCGGCACGGCCCACCAGTTGTTCTCGCCGAGATCGCCGCGATAGCTCATCAGCATCACGACCGGGATGCCGGCCCCCATCCCCATGCGGGCGAGCGGCTCGATCGCCGCGCGCAGCCCCGAGTTCTCCATCACCAGCGCGGCGCGCTTGCCGGAGAGAAACACGCCGCCGCAGATCGCCGCGCCCTCCCCTTCGTTGGTGACCCGGATGGTGCGGATGTCGGGATCGGCGTCGAGCGCCGGATAGAGCTCCTTGAACAGCGAGTCCGGGAGATAGCAGACGACGCTCACGCCGGCGGCCTTGAGCCCGGCGATCACGGCTTCGACGGCCTGCGGGGTCATGCGTCCCTCACCGGGTCAGCGGCACGCCGGCGCCGCTGTAGAGCGCGACGCACTCGTCCTCGAGCACGCCCTCGATCACGGTGAGGTCCCAGCCGACCATCTCGGCTAGCCGCTCCACCGTGTAGTCCTTGAAGTTGAAGGCGAGCTTGGCGTGCTGCTTGACGTGCCGGTTGCGCGCCCCGATCACCATGGTCTTGATGCCGGCATTGAGCACGGCGCCGCAGCACATCGGGCACGGCTCGCAGGTGCAGTAGAAGGTCGCCTCCGGGATCTCGCGCCGCCCGAGCTTCTTGGTCGCGAGCCCGATCGCGAGCGTCTCGGAATGGGCCGTGGTGTCGCAGGTGCCGACCTTCAGGCTCGGCGTCGACACGATCACCTCGTCGCCGATCGCCACCACGGCACCGAACGGCTGCTCGCCCATGGCGGCCCCGCGCTTCGCCTCGTCGATCGCGAGGCGCATGAACTTTTGGTGGTCGGTCATCTGAGATTGCCCTGGTCGGTCGCGTGGTCGCTCGAACCCGCAGACTTCGGTTATTCACTCGTCATGGCCGGGCTCGTCCCGGCCATCCACGTCTTTCGGCCTCGCGACCCGTCACGACGCCGCGTTCGGCGAGATCGTGGATGGCCGGGACAAGCCCGGCCATGACGAGCCGAGAGGGCGCGGCGTCGCTCACTTCGCCTTCGCGGCCGCGGCGGCAATGTCGCGCTCCGCGGCGGGCGGGAGATGGTCGCGGACGAACACGGCGCGTACGTCCGGCAACTTCTCCAGGCCGTAGGCGTCGGCGACCGTCTTGATCGCGGCGGCGAGGCGGCCGTCGTCGAGATCGCCGAGACCGAGCTTTGCCGTCTCGGGCGAGATCATCAGCGTCTTGATCGTGTAGACGAGCCGCTGCTTCTCGATGTCGGCGTTGATCAGCGGCTCGAGTCCGACCAGCATCTTGGTCGCGGCGTCGGGATCGGCGGCGACGTCCATCACGGCGCGGTTGATCGCCTTGACGAGGCCGCGCACCGCCGCGGGCTTCTCCTTCAGGAGCTTCTGCGAGACCATCACACCGTTGGAGTAGAGGTCGAGCCCGAGGTCGCTGTACATGAACCAGCGGAAGTCCTTCTCGGGATCGCGCTTCATGGCGACGAAGTTCATCCAGCTCGTCACCGAGAACTGGGCGATGGCATCGGCCTGGCCCTGCACCAGCATCTGCTCGATCAGGTTCGGCGCGGCGTTGAGGATGTTCACCTTCGAGGCGTCGAAGCCGTTCTTGGCGGCGAGCGGCGGCAAGAGGCGCAGCGTCGCCGAGCCGGCCGGCGCGCTGACGGTGCGGCCTTCGAGGTCCTTCAGGCTCTTGATCGGCCCGTCCGCCTTGGCGATCACGGCGTAGGGCGCGCGGTTGTAGACGAGATAGACCATCACGGGCTGCTCGCCGGGCTTGGCGGCGGCGTTCTGCATCACGGCGTTGATGTCGCCGAAGCCGGCGTCGTAGGCGCCGGTCATCACCCGCGTCACCGTCGCGGCCGAGCCCTCGCCCTGGTCGATGGTGACGTCGAGCCCCTCGGCGGCGAAATAGCCCTTCTGCTTCGCCCAGTAGTAGAAGGCGTGCGGGCCGGAGATCTTCCAGTCCAGCGTGAGAGCCGATCCGAGAAG
>NZ_JBEOMB010000180.1:0-5309 GCF_046000175.1 Rhodoplanes sp. SY1 | reverse complement strand
CTACTTCAAACGCGATTCCCCTGCGTTATGACGAGGGCCTTCAAGACCAACTCAAATTTCTGGAATATCTAAATTCCACCAGAGGCCACTATTCCTCGCAGCTCGGTCAGGACGTTTTCGCGCTAGCAATGAGTGGCTTCAAACGCGAAGGCTATTTCGTCGAGGTGGGCGCTCATCACGGCGAGTATCTTTCCAATACGTTAATGCTTGAGCGCGACCACGGTTGGCGCGGCCTCCTCATCGAGCCCGACCCGACGAATTACGCCACGCTCGCTACGCGAGCCGGCACACTTGTAAAGAAGGCGGCGTGGTCTCGGAGCGGCGAAATGCTTCGTTTCAAGTCGGTCGCCGATTCAGCCCTCTCAGTAGTGGCGAGCGTGTCACCGGGCGATGGCCATAACCGCGACTCCGCCCGCGAGATCGTGGTCGAGACGCAGACCCTTGATGATATTCTATCTGCAGCCGGCGCGCCCAACATTATCGACTACATCAGCATCGATGTGGAAGGCGCCGAGGTGCAGGTGCTCGACGGGTTGTCGCTCGACCGATGGAACGTGCAAGCAATGAGTATCGAGCACAATCACAATACTGCTCGCATTGCTACCTTCGAGAAGCTTTTAGCCAAACACGGTTTGGTCCGCGCCTTCGATGTTGTCTCTGATTTCGACTGCTACTTTGTCCGTCCCGAACGCCTGGCAGCTTGGCGAGCTCTGGTCATTTCATGAACATGGTTCGAGGGCGCTGAATTGTTCGAATTCCTGAAAGCAAAAGCCGCCCGCCTGTTCGGAGCTCCGCCGGAAGGATATGGGGTTCGGCCGCCAGCGACCCCGCGTGAGCATCTCCACGCCGCGTGGGTGGCGGCTGGGGGGCCGGCGCAGCTCGGAGAGGAATATGCGAGCTTCGTCGAAAGACACGGCGCCGATGCGCTCGATCTCGTCAACGCGCGGACGATACATTACTATTGGCTACGGCAGCTCGGCCAGCTGACCAACGAATTCAAGATCGACCTTGTTATCGACGGCGGGGCCAACACGGGCCAATACGCCTCTACCCTGCTCGGCTTTTCTGGCTACAGGGGCGAGGTGCATTCATACGAACCGCTGAGTGAAGAGTTCGCGGTGATGAAGCAGTACGAGTCGCATTACGGAGGCTGGCGCATGTTCAACATGGCCATCGGAGACTTCGATGGCGAGGCGGAGATCGTCATCAATGGCGAGGTCTCGTCGCTCCTGCAGAAGACCGAGATGCTCGACCGGCTGACTGGCGGTGCGAAGCCCGAGCGCAAGGAGAAAGTCGCCGTCCGGCGGCTCGATACGCTTTACTGCGAGGTTCTAGCCGATCTCTCCCGTCGCGTAATGCTAAAGCTGGACGTCCAAGGGTTTGAGGAGCGCGCTTTACGCTCGGCTGGTAAGTACCTTGGTGCATTTAAACTCGTCCAGATTGAATTGTCGGGTGTTGCTCTTTATAATGGTGACATGCGGATTCCGAGAGCAATGTCGCTGCTGGAAGATGCCGGATTCACGCTGATCTACTGCAAGAATAACTTTTCCATCCGGGGGACCGTCACTGTCGACTTCGACTTCATATTCTGTCGCCGTTCAGAGTTCGACGCAATGCAAGCTTAGCTCCGTACCCTAGGGAGCGGGGCGAAACCGGTTCTGGATTGGCGGCAAAACTGGGCACGGATCGTTATGACTGGCTTTTCGCGACCCGCGGCCGGAGGTTCGTCGCCAATTCCGCTCATCTCCGTGCTGATGCCGGCCTACAATGTCGAGCATTACATTGGTGCGGCCATCGAGAGCATCCTAGCGCAAAGCCACAGCAATTTCGAACTGCTGATCCAAGACGACGGCTCGCAGGACGGAACACGCGCAGCCATCTCGGACTTTGTTGCGCGTGACGATCGTGTGCGCCTGCTGCCGAACTTCTCGAAGAACCGTGGCGTCGTCGCCGCGCGCAATGCGCTGCTTGCCGCCGCCTCTGGTGAGTTCTTGGCTTGGATGGACAGCGACGACATCTCGTTGCCCGACAGGCTCGCCCGACAGTTGGAGTTTCTTGAGAAGCACCCTGCCGTCGGTGCGGTTGGAACCGCGATCGCCCTCGCCGATGAAGAGCTCTATGTCTACGATGCGAAGTTCTTCCCCAAAGACTCTGAGCGGCAGCGCCGAGATCCCTATATCGCGTGCCAGACGATTATGGCGCGAGTGTCGGTTGCCCAAAAGGCCGGCGGTTTTCGCGTCGGTGGCGAGGACGGCGATTGGCTTCTGAGAATAGCAGACCATGCGAAGGTCACGTCGCTCGACGAAATTCTCTACGTGTATCGTGTGCGAAACGGCTTGGCGAAGATCAACGCCGCCATGATCCGTCGCCTCGGCGTGGTCGCGCGGCTCGCTGCGGAAGAGCGGCGTGCCGGACGGCCGGACCCAATCGATGCCATGCGGGCGAATGATACGACGTCGGCCATCAGCGACTTGGCATTGCTGCGCCAGACGGCGCTGGCGGCCGAAACCCGGGTCGAAGTGGTCTCGGCGCCGATCGGGGATGCTCCGCCGCTAATCTCCCTTCTTCTCGCCGTTCCCGCCGGAATCAATCTCGGCGCGTTCGAGCGGTGCTGCCGGTGGTTGTCGCGCCAGAATTTCCGGAATTTCGAGGTCGTCGTCGCGCATGCACCGGGCTGGCGTTTGCCTGATGGTAGCCGGAAGATCCTGAACGGCGTGCAAGTCATTGAATGCGAGATCTCGCCCGATTGGCCGAGCCGGCGCATCATCGCGGATATTCTCGCCTCGACGCGCGGAAGTTTTATTCTTTGGCAGAGCGCCAATGGATATTCGCGCGAGACCCGTTTGTACATGTTCCTCCTCGCCGTCTTGGCGCATCCCGAGGCGTTGGCCATCGGTACGGCCATCAATGTCGTCGATGAGGAGGACGTCTTGCTCTCGCAGACCTTCGAAACAGTGCCCTTCCGCAACGGCAGGTTCAGCGGTCATGCCGCGTCATTCGGCTTTCGCCGGGACGCGCTTGAGCGGTTGCTCGCGCAGGATGGAAATCTGGCGGGACCCCTGAGCCTTGAGGAAATTCTTAATCAGCTTGATCGGCAAGGGTCTATCGTCAATGTACCTGATATCGGATATTATGCGCAGTATACGAGCGGCAATACGGTTTCCGTGCTCATCGATGTGGGGACCGATGAACCCCGCCTAGAAAGCTGCCTCGAAGCACTCGGCGCGCAAACCATGACGGATTACGAGATCGTCGCATCACTCGGTCCAAAGCTTTCGCCGAAGATGCGCGCTACGGCGGAGCGGCTGTTGTCTGCGGGAGGGGCCCGCATCGTGGATACTTGCGCTTGTGCTACGGTGACAGACCGTGCGCATGCGCTGTTCGACGCTTCGCTCGGCCGTTACGTACTGTGGCATTCGCCGGGTGCCGTTTCGGCTCCGCAGCGCCTTGAAACCCTGGTGACCCATATGGCCACCCATCCGGGGTGCAACGCTGTCGGCTCGGCAGTCATTGATCCGTCGACCGGCAAGGCGATGGTATTCTCCCGAGAGGCGATCGGTGCCCGTCGATTCGTAGGGTTTCCGGAGAGCTTCCTGATCCGCCGGCGGGTTGCCTTGACCATCGGGCGTTTGCGCTCAGCTCTTCCTTTGGACCATGCGCTCCAGGACTTCTTGGAGCGGATAGCGCCGCCAGGAAGCGTCCAGAACCTTGGTGAACCACTCTATTCGCCGAAGGCGCTGCGTCGGTCAGTCTTCGCTTCCTCCGGCGCGCCGCTGCTCCGGCGCGCCGCGAGCATAGCGCTGTTCCATGCCAGGAATCGCCGCCGCGTGCTCCGTACGCCGCAATCTACGCCTGTTAGGGCCCCAGCCGCGGAACTTGAACCAATAGCGTCTTCCGCACCGGGGCTGTTTGAGGTGGTGTTGAAGGAGGTGCCCGGCGCGCCGGCGGTCAAGACCGCGCCGGCGCGAATCGTCGCGCGCTGCCACGATAACTGGTATGATTTCGATGAAGCCCTGCGATACTTGACGCCTGGAGGCAGCGGCGTGGTGGACGGGGTGGCGTTCGTGCGCGACGAAACGCGCCCAGCCGATTGGCACGTCGTCTTCAATCATCCGGGCGCGTCGCCCGCTCGCTTCGAGGTATCGCCGGATCGAGTCCTGTTCGCCGTCGGCGAGCCTCCGACAATGCCGTTCCGCCAACTCCAGCTTGGTCAAGGGTGCGGCACGACGGTGATGACCTCGGACGAGGAACTCGCTGCCTCGCGCAATCCCGCTCGACGTTTCGTGCTGACTCCTTGCATGACGCGTACTTGGTCGATGAGACGCCCCCTCCACGAACTCGCCCGCACGGTCGTGGCCGAGAAACCGGGCCGGCTCTCTTGGATCACCAGCAATCTCACAATGGTGGCGGGGCATCACAGGCGACTGAGATTTCTTGAAAAACTTCGCGGACGCATGGAGTTCGACCTGTTCGGCAGAGGGTTCCGACCAATTGCGGACAAGTGGCAGGCACTCGCGCCATATCGCTACTCGATCGCTTTCGAGAACAGTATCGAGCGCTACTATTTCACCGAAAAGATTATGGATTGTTTCGTAGCCGAGGCCATGCCGATTTATGTTGGCTGCCCAAACATTTTAGATTTTTTTCCCGCAGAATCACTCGTGGTTATCGACCCCGATGATCCTGAAGTTTTTGCGCAAATCGACGAGGTGGTGAACTCTGATCTCCATGTGCGGCGTCGCGACGCGATCCTTGAGTCCAAGCGCCGTGTGATCGAGGACTATAATCTTTTCTCCCGTATCGCGCGCTTCATCAACGCCGCGCCTGCCTCCACCGGCCTGCCTGTGCCGATGGTGGTCCAACCTATCCACCTCGATTTTTCCGATGAGGGGAAATCGACGCCGCGCGTTGACTTTGCACTTGAGGCGTTGGGCGGCCGGCCAGCGATACCGAAGAATGGCGCTGCACGACCTTGCATTCGGAAGCTAGGGGATGATTTAGCAGCTGATCATCCGAGGTGAAGCGGAGCTTCAGTCAGGAGTAATTATATGGTTCCCAATCTAATTGAATCGCGAGGGATTCCCAATCGGCAGGGACGGGATGAGACCTGTCCGCGGATAGCTCTGGACCACGCACCGAATATCTGACTCGCTGATCCGCAGAGCGGATGTGGAGTGGGCGATGTCACGGCGGCGGATCGGTCCGGAGACGCTTCAATTCGGTTCTGGACCAGGTCGCATCGGTCGTCACTCGACGCTTTGGAGGCGCTTATCGACTAGGTGCCAATCGCGCGTTATTGAAATGGATCC
>NZ_JBEOMB010000179.1:0-16952 GCF_046000175.1 Rhodoplanes sp. SY1 | reverse complement strand
CCGCGCTACTTCAAACGCGATTCCCCTGGGATCTTTACGGCGTCGTTCACAAAGCCTACCAACACTCGTAAGCGTTCTTGGATATCTTGGCTCTCGGATGCCCTAATGGTGTTTATCTCATTCAATCGATGAATGTCGTGGATCGAGGCCGATAAAATGCTAAAGGCGCGGTTCATTGAGTAAGAAAGGCTAAAAGAAGGATTGCGATCCACGGCCGCAACAAAGGTTGTCAAAGCGGCGCGAGAGTAGGCCTTTAATTGCTGTGCGTCCATACTCCAGCGGACCGCAAGATCAATATCTAAGGGGGAGTTTCCGGCTGCTTGCAAGCGTTTCAACTAATATGAAGTCTCCGAAGATGGTATTCGTGAAAGGACGAGTGTACCCAAGATAGCCAGCGCAGTATCCGTCATCTTCGTGGAACAATATCGAATCTTTATTTAATAGCGCTTCTGTTGTGAGATTTGATGCGAACTGGCCTATTGGTAGTTGGTACTTTTTTATTTCAGACATAGAGTGGAAGAGCTCAATAGCGGTTGCTGGCGATGACGCGACAACGTGTCGGCAAAATTTCTTGTTGCCGATTAGCAATAGTATGTTGTTTGCGGAATCGGAAATTTCTGTCGGACTCACTTCTTCATACCCGCCATCCATTTCATTCGACATTTCAGTGGCATTTTCGATTATAGATCTCGCTGACCTGCCTAGTTCTGCAGCGAACATAGGAAGTTCGTGTTCTGATCCTTGTAGGATAGATGTGTAAAGTGTACGCAAGAAGCGGGTAGCATTCCGACTACCAAATGTCGGAGGTTGAAAGAATGCAAACCAAATCCAAGTAAATACCATTATCATAAATAGGCATCCAAAAGCAAAATTCCAATACACTTGACTTGCTAAAAACCAAGGTGCCGGGTAGTTCTGCCCAAACCATAGATCAGAAACCAAAGTGCCTGCACCGATAACGATAGATGTCCAAAATGTCATCTTGAATATAGGGAGTGGGGCGGATTCAATTCGGAAACGGTAACGTGAATCGGATATAGTATAAACAAGAATTAAAAGGGCAAATGCTTGTACAAATTCGGCAAAGCCGAATATCGCCGCGTCTCCGCTGGTTTTGACAAAACAAATGCCGATAATAACGCTGACGCAGCCCGGCAAAGACTCGTGCGTGACGGGAGAATTCGAATAGAATAGCGGTAGGCCTATAGAGTTCCATGCCACCAAAGCGATCACGGCAATCATGATGAATTTGTCTGACGGTGAGTTTGGCATCAGGGACTCGGGTAAGTAAATTCAACAGAATGGGAGTACGACAGAATATGGCGCGGGCCGGAGGCGCGCCATTGGAAAATTACCCCGTACATTTGCCAAGCGCCGCGAGGCGAATGATAGAAATCGCCGCGAGGTCGGCGAGCGCCGGCAGCGTGTAGCGGAGCCTCAGAGGCCGTGCTTGTTCCACAGGTCGCGCACCTGGTCGTCGGTCGCGAATGCGCTGTCCGCCGCCGCGGCCTTGGAGCGTGCGATGGCTCCTTGCTCCTCCGGCGACAGTTGGACTGTCGTGTCGTCGCCCGCGAGGCTGAGAACCACGCGCGCGATGTCGTCCTGAAGCTCAGGCGGCAAAGTGCGAGCAGCAGCAACGGCCCGATCGAGTAGCTTGGTCATACCGGCACTATACCGCGATCGTCGCGGCAAGGACAGGCAGGGTTGCGAGCCTTGCCTCACACCATCGTCCCCACCGTCGCCCCGATCACGCAGGTGGAGAGCGTTCCCGACACGATCGACTTCGGCCCCAGCGACACGATTTCGTCGCGGCGCTCGGGGGCCATCGCGGCGAGGCCGCCGATCATGATGCCGAGGCTGCCGAAATTGGCGAAGCCGCACATCGCGTAGGTGAGGATCAGGCGCGAGCGCGGATCGAGCGCGTCGGCCGGCAGCTTCGACAGCTCCACATAGGCGATCAGCTCGTTGAGCACGGTCTTGATGCCCATCAGCCCGCCGGCCGTCACCGCCTGGTCCCACGGGATGCCGATGAGCCAGCACACCGGCGCCATCACGAGACCGAGGCCGCGCTGCAGCGTCAGCGGCGCGCCCATCACGTCGGGCAGCAGGCCGAGGATCGCGTTGGCGAGATGCACCAGCGCGACCAGCACGATGATCATGGCGACGATGTTGAGGAGCAGCTCGAGCCCGACCGTGGTGCCGCGCACGATCGCGTCCATGGTGCTGTTCGCGATCTTCGCGGGGGCTACGGAAGGCGCCGCCGTGGTGGCGCCGGCCCGGTCCGGCACCATCAGGTGCGACACCAGGATGGCGGCGGGCGCGCCGAGGATCGAGGCGACGGCGAGGTGGCCGGCGACGTCCGGCACCACGTCGCGCAGCAGCGTCGCGTAGAGCACGAACACGGTGCCGGCGATGCCGGCCATGCCGCCGGTCATCACCATGAACAGCTCGCCGCGCGTCAGCCCGGCGAGATAGGGCCGGATGAACAGCGGCGCCTCGACCATGCCGACGAAGATGTTGGCGGCGGTCGAGAGCCCGACGGCGCCGCCGATGCCGAGCGTCCGCTCCAGCACCAGCGAGAAGCCGCGCACGATCGGCTGCAGGACCCCCCAGTGGAACAGCAGCGTGGTGAGCGCGCTGACCACCAGCACGATCGGCAGCGCCTGGAAGGCGAGCACGAACTCGCTGCCGGGGATCTTCGGATCGAAGGGCAGGGCGCCGCCGCCCAGATAGCCGAACACGAAGCCGGTGCCGGCCCGGGTCGCGGCCGCGACGGCGTCGACCGCCGCCGCGATCCCCGAGAAGGCCGCCGTCACGCCCGGCACCTTCAGGAGCAGAAGCGCCAGGGCGACTGTCAGGGCGAGCGCCAGCGCCACGGTGCGGGGCCGCACGGCGCCGCGGTCCTCGCTGATCGCGAAGGCGAGGCCGAGGAGGGCGAGGAGCCCGAAGGCCGATTGAAGCTGCGGCAGGAAGGGCACGGGGCGGCTCCGAAGGGGGCTTTGGCGGCGGCACGGTCCAAGCTGAGCGGTTCATGCAGGAATCATGCGCGCGAGCGTCAACTCGATACCGCGCGCGACCGCTGCCGGCGATAGTCCGCCGCGGCACTCGTGTGCGGACACGCGGGCGCTCCGGCGTGTTATGGTTGCGCCATTGCCGCCAGCGGAGACCCGCCATGGCTCGGATTCGCTTCGACTTCGGATTGCTGACCCTGGACGCGACGCTCCTCGACGACAGCCCGACCGCCGCGGCCGTGCTGGAGGCGCTGCCGTTCACGGCCTCGGTGCTCACCTGGGGCGACGAGGTCTATTTCGAGGTGCCGGTGCGCTCGCCCCGCGAGGCGGAGGCACGCGCCGTCGTCACCCCGGGCGAGATCGCCTACTGGCCGGACGGCCCGGCCGTCGTCATCGGCTTCGGCCGCACCCCGATCAGCCAGGACGGCGAGACCCGGCTCGCCGCTCCGTGCAACCTGTTCGCCCGCGCCGACGACGACGTGAAGGCGCTCGCCGCCGTCGCGGCGGGGGCGCGCGTGACGGTGATCCGGCTCGACTGAGCCGGCCACGCCCTGCGCGCCGCGCGGCGGCGGCCGCGCTCCACCGTGCGCCGGGCGATTTCGGCCGTCATCCACCGGGCGGGCGAGGCGTCCGGCGTGCCTCGCCCGATCGGGCGATATTTCGTTCGATCGCGGCAACGGCTCGTCAATCTTCGGAAAATAAAGCGCCCGCCGCTGGCGCGCCGTTAACGGTTCCGTGCCGGCCGGCGCGGCATCGTCGGCCCGACGACGCCCCCGAAGAAGCTCGGGGGTGAACCGCTGCGCGGCAGGGAAATGGACCCGGCAGAATCCGAGATGTCCTCCGACACGAAGCGACTGTTCGAGGGCTCGTCCGGTCCCACCGCGGGTCTGCGCGCGTCGCTCGGACGTTTCACGCCGGCGAGCCTGCGGCTCGGTCGCCTCGGCCGTCACGGGCTGGTGCTGCTGGGCCTGGTCTGCATCGCCGCGACCTGGGCCGCCGCTCTCTACGGCATCCGCGAGGAGCGCCGGGCCGCCGAACAGGAGGCGCGGCAGACCACCGCCAACCTGGCCCGCGCCTTCGAGGAGCACATCGTCCGCTCGATCCGCGCCGCCGACCAGACGCTCCTGTTCGTGCGCGAGCTCTATGCCCGCGACCCGGCCGGGTTCGACGTCCGGCCCTGGTCGCGCGCCAGCGAGGCGGCAAACGGCTTCACGTTCCAGGTCTCGATCGTCGACCGCACCGGCCGCTTCCTGATGAGCAACCTCGATCCGGAGGGCCGCACCCGGGTCGATCTCTCCGACCGCGCCCATGTCCGGGTCCATCTGTCCGGCGGCGAGGACGTGCTGTTCATCAGCGAGCCGGTGTTCGGCCGCGTGAGCAACAAGTGGACCATCAACCTCTCGCGGCGCATCGCGGCGCCGGACGGCAGCCTGCGCGGCGTCGCCGTGGTGTCGATGGATCCGGCCTATCTGTCGCGCTTCTACGACTCGATCGACCTCGGCCGCAAAGGCGTCATCTCGCTGGTCGGCACCGACGGCGTGATCCGCATCCGGGTCGGCAGCGGCGAGCCGGTGATCGGCCTCAAGCTCACCGGCAGCCCGTTCTTCACGACCGTGCTGCGAGCCCCGGTCGGCCATTATCAGGTGCGCAGCCCGGTCGACGCCGTGTCCCGCACCTACGGCTATCGTGGCATCAAGGATCTGCCGCTCGTCGTTCTGGTCGGCCTCGCCGACGAGGAGGTCTTCGCCGCGGCCGAGCGCAATCGCATCGGCTACCTGGTCGCCGCCGCCGTTCTCACGCTGATCATCGTCGGTGTCGTCGTCCTGCTGCAGCGCTATCAGCGCGGTCTGCAGCGCGCGACCGCGGCGGCCGAGGCGGCGGCCCGCACCCGCTCCGACTTCATCGCCGTGATGAGCCACGAGATACGAACGCCGCTGAACGGCGTCATCGGTATGTCGGGCCTGCTGATCGACAGCGGCCTCGAGGGCGAGCAGGCGCGCTTCGCCGTCACGCTGCGCGATTCCGCCGAGCACCTTCTGCACATCGTCGACGACGTGCTCGACTTCTCCAAGCTCGACGCCGGTTGCCTGGAGCTCGAGGCGGTGCCGTTCGACGTCGCCCGTCTGGTCGAGGGCACGGTGCGGGGCGTCGCGCCGCGCGCCGCCCAGAAGGGACTCGCCCTCGCGGTCGTGCTGCCCCCCGATCTGCCGCGCACCGTGGTCGGCGATCCCGCGCGCATCCGCCAGGTGCTGCTCAACCTGATCACCAACGGCCTCAAATTCACCGAGATGGGCGGCGTCACGGTCGACGTCTCAGTGGTGGCCTCGAAGACGCCGCGCCGCGTCGGCATCGCCTTCGACATCGTCGACTCCGGCATCGGCATCCCGGCCGAGGCGATGGAGCGGCTGTTCACCGCGTTCCATCAGGCCGACACCTCGGTGTCCCGCCGCTTCGGCGGCACCGGCCTCGGGCTGGCCATCTGCCGGCGGCTGATCGAGCGCATGGGCGGCACCATCACGGTCGACAGCGCCGCCGGGTACGGCTCGACCTTCCGGGTCTGCCTCGACCTCGACCTGGAGGACCCCGAGGCGCCGCTCCTCGGCGGCATGGCGGCCGATGCGCCGCGCATCCTCGTCATCGATCGCAATCCGGTGTCGCGCACCGCGCTGGTGCGCCAGCTCGCGCTGCTCGGCGCCGAAGCCAGCGCCGCCAACACCCCCGAGCTCGGCGTCTCGATGGCCTGGAACTCGGCCGTCACGGCCAACCCGTTCACCTGCATCGTCATCGACGACTCGGTCGCATCGGCCGAGATCGTCAGCTCACTGCGGGCCGAGCCGTGCATGGCCGCGACCCGGCTGGTGCTTCTCGCGGCTGCCACCGCGACGCAGCCGCCGTGCGGCGGCTTCGACGCGATGCTCCACAAGCCGCTCGCCTTCGAGGCGGTGCGAGACACCATCCTGGGCGGCACCGGCGTGCCGGAGCCGAGCGACCTTCAGCCGGTCGGCGATCCAGCGGCCCTCGGCGTCGCCACCCCGCTGCGCATCCTGGTGGCGGAGGACAATCCGACCAATCAGCTCGTCGCCCAGAAGCTGCTCGAAGGGCTCGGCTTCGCGATCGACCTGGTGGCCGACGGTGCGGCGGCGGTCGCCGCCGTGCAGGCCGGCACCTACGACCTCGTCTTCATGGACGTGATGATGCCGGGCATGGACGGCCTGCAGGCGACGCGGGCGATCCGCGCCCTGCCGCCGCCGGCCGGCACCGTCCACGTGATCGCGCTCACCGCCAACGCCTTCAAGCACGATGCCGAGACCTGCCGGGCCGCCGGCATGGACGACTTCGTCGGCAAGCCGATCACCCGCGACCGGCTCGAGACCTCGATCCGCCGCTTCCTCGCCAAGCGCGATCGCGCCGCGGGCGGTGCGGCGTCCGGTCCGACCGCCGGTGCGGCCGCTGCGGGTGCGGCCCTTGGCGCCGTGCCGCGAGAGGTGCCGTCGCACCCCGCGCCCGAGCCGCCGGCCTTCGACCGCGACGCCTATTCACGGCTCGGCGAGGAGATCGGGCCGGACGGCGCCCGCCAGGTGCTGGCGACCTTCTTGACCGACTCGCGTGAAAGACTCGCACGGCTGCATTCGCACGCCGTCGCCGGCGCCGCCGGCATCGAGCAGGAGGCCCACACCCTCAAGGGCGCCGCCGGGTCGCTCGGCTTCGCCCGTCTGGCCGCGCTCGCCGGCCGGCTGGAGGAGGACGCCCGCGCCGGCCGCGCCCGCGACCTCGACGGCCAGGTCGCGGCGCTGACGGCGGCCTTCGAGGAGCTCGGCGGCGTGGTGACCGAGATCGACGGCGACGCCGGCGCGGCAGCGCCGCCGTCCGGCGTCGCCGCCTGACGCGGGCCGTTCACCAGAAACGCGCTGCTCCGCTGCGCTGCCTCGGCGAATGCGTCGTGTCCCGGGCGCGGCGCGACGCGCCGCGAACCGGGACCCAGGGGCGATCGAGTGAGGCGGGCGGCGAACTCTTGGCCGTGCTGCAGGGTCGTGCGGCCCGTCGTGGCGCCTGTCGTGGCGCCCCTGGGCCCCGGCTCTGCGGCACAGCAGGCCTTCGGCCTGCTGTGCCTTGTCCGGGGCACGAGGCCGAGCACCGGGATCGTCGTTTCATCGCTCAGGGTTGCAGCGGCCCACGGCCCGTCAGCCTCGCCCCACGAACGGCATCTGGTTCGCCATCACGGTGAGGAACAGCACGTTGGCGTCGAGCGGCAGGCTCGCCATGTAGGCGACGGCTTGGCCCGCATGGGCGACGTCCATGCGGGCCTCGACCATCGACTCGCCGTCCGGCTGCAGCACGCCCTGGCCCTGTGCCATCCGCTCGGTCAGCGGCGTCGCCGCGTTGCCGATGTCGATCTGGCCGCAGCAGATGTCGAACGGCCGCCCGTCCAACGCCACCTGCTTGGTGAGCCCGGTGATGGCGTGCTTGGTCGACGTGTAGGCGACGGCGCGCGGCCGCGGCGTGTGGGCCGAGATCGAGCCGTTGTTGATGATGCGGCCGCCGCGCGGGGTTTGCGCTTTCATGATCCGCACCGCCTCCTGGATGCACAGGAACGGCCCGGTGAGATTGGTGTCGACCACCTTCCTCCAGGTCTCGTAGGGCAGGTCCTCGATCGGCACGGCCGGCGCGCCGACGCCGGCATTGTTGAACAGCAGGTCAAGTCGCCCGTAGGTGTCGCGGACCGTCGCGAACAGGGCCGCGATGTGGGCCGGCTCGGAGACGTCGGTGGGGACGCACAGGCTCTTGCCGCCGGTCTCCGCCCCGAGCCGGGCGGTCTCCTCGAGCATCTCGGGCCGGCGGCCGGCCAGCACCACCGTGAAGCCCGACGCCATCAGGGCGAGGGCGGCGGCGCGGCCGATTCCCGTGCCGGCTCCCGTCACCACCGCGATCCTCTCGTGCGTCGCCCCCGTGCTCATGGCTCTCCTCCGTCGTCTTTGTCTGGTTGTCTCGGAATGGTTGTCGTTGAACGGCTTGCGGATTGTCCGCGCCCTGGATCGGGCCGACGGCCGTGATCTTAAACGTGATCGGCCGTTTTTCCGACACAGTGTTCGAACGGTGCGACCGTGACGGATGCTCCTCTCGCGTGCAGTCGCATTCCCGGCGCAAAGCTATCGCGGCGGAGAGCCCTGGGCACGCGCCGCAGGCCAGTGACGACCGACCGCCACGGCCCACGGCCTTCGCCGCGAAATGTGTCCCGGTGTTGCTGAATTATTTCTGCCGACGTAGGGCTGTGTCGCAGACCAGGGGAGCGACGCCGCGATGCACGATTCGGCGATGGACAAGTTCCAGGTGTTTCTCGACGCCTACCTGAAGGCCTGCACGGGTGGTCCGCTGGCCGTGCTGGACGTCGGAAGCTGTGCGATCGGCGGACCGGAGACCGGCACGCATCGCGCCGCCATCGAGGCACGCGGCTGGACCTATCGGGGCGCCGACATCACGGCGGGGCCGAACGTCGATATCGTGCTCGCCGACGGCTACGACTGGCGCGAGATCGACAGCGACAGCTACGATGTCGTGCTCTGCAGCCAGGTGCTCGAGCACACCCGCTATCCGTGGCGGGTCGTGCAGGAGATCGCCCGGGTGCTGCGCCCGCGCGGGCTCGCCTTCCTGGCTGCGCCGAGCGCCGGCCACGTGCATCGCTATCCCGAGGACTGCTTCCGCTACTACCCCGACGGCCTGCCGGCGCTCGCCCATGCGAGCGGTCTGACCGTCGTCGACGCCAATGTGCAGCGGCGCCCGGTCTATCGCAGCAACATCTGGTACGACGCCGTCGCGGTGCTGCAGAAGCCCGAGCTGCCGCCGGCCGAGGCGGGGCGCTGGGCGGCGCGCCGCCAGCTCTCGGGCCTGGCGTTGCGCAACGACGTCGGGCCGGCCGATCTCGCCGCGGTGAGCTTCGCGCCGCACGCGGCGGCACCGAGCCGGATCGCGACCATCGCGCCGCGGACCGGTCCCGGCGCCTTCGAGAACCGCGACGCGGAGCTCGCGCGTGCGGCCGATCCGCTGCGTCGCCTGCTGAACGTCCGCCGCCACGTGTCGGCGGCCCTCAAGGCGCTGACCCGGCCGGTGTGACGCGGACGGTCGCCGCCGCCCGCGCCGGCGCTACCGGTCCAGATAGGGCGGGCGGGGGATGTCGAGATGGGCGGCGCGCAGCGCCGCCGACCAGCGCCGGCGCAGATCCTGGAAGTAGGGCTCCTCCGGCTCGATCCGGTAGGAGAGCTCGGCCGTGCAGGCGTCGCGCCGCACCACCAGCGTGTCGAGCGGCATGCCGACCGACAGGTTCGAGCGCATGGTCGAGTCGAACGAGATCAGCCCGACCTTGAGCGCGTCGTAGAGGTCGCTGTCGTGCGTGATGGCGCGGTCGAGCACCGGCTTGCCGTACTTGTGCTCGCCGATCTGCAGATAGGGCGTGTCGCGCGTGCACTCGATGAAGTTGCCGGCCGAGTACATCATGAACAGGCGCAGCCGCTCGCCCTTGATCTGGCCGCCGAACAGGAACGACAGGTCGAACTTCACGTCGGCCGCCTCGAGCGCCGGGCCTTCGGTGTGGGCGAGCGCGCGGATGGCGCGGCCGATGCGCTGCGCCGCCTGGAACATGGTCGGCGCGTTCATCAGCGTCTCGCGCTCGCCGGTCTCCGGATTCTCCAGGCCCTCGTTGAGCAGGCTCAGCACCGATTGGGTGAGCGACAGGTTGCCGGCCGAGGCGACCGCCATGATGCGCTCGCCCGGATTGGAGAATACGTGCAGCTTGCGGAAGGTCGAGATGTTGTCGAGGCCGGCATTGGTGCGCGTGTCGGCGATCATCACGATCCCGTCGCGCACCAAGATACCACAGCAGTAGGTCATTCCGTCGAGCCCCCTCGCGTCCAACCCTCCGGAGGCGCGCCTCCGGGCGTCGCGGCCGTGGTGCATCACCCGGCGCTGTTCGGCCCGCAGCATTCAGCCCTCCTGGTCCGGCGCGCATCTAGGCACGATCGCGCGCCGCCGTCACGGGGGCGAGGGGCCGTTGTCCTCAGCTCTGGACCTGCTGGAACGCCTGGTCGACATGGACGGCGACGGCGAGCGTCTCGCCGCGACCGCCGAAGCGGGTGCCGCGCACCGGTGCGGCGCCGAGATAGTCGAGCCCCACCGCGACCCGGACATAGGCGTCGGTGGCGCACATCGCATGCGCCGGATCGAACGCCACCCAGCCGAGATCGGCGACATGCGCCTCGACCCAGGCGTGGCCGGCCTCCTGGGCCGTGATGCCGTCGCTGCGCCAGTAGTAGCCGCCGACGTAGCGGCACGGGACGCCGAGGCTGCGCGCCGCCGCGATGAACACGTGCGACAGATCCTGGCAGACCCCGCGGCGAAGGCTGAACGCCTCCGACGCCGTGGTCGCCGGATGGGTCGGGTCGGTGTCGAACGTCACCTCGGCGTGGACGGCGCGGACGAGCGCGTGCAGCGTCCCGATCGTCCCGCCCGCCTCGCCCGCCGTGGCGTCGCGCGCGAAGGCGACGATCGCCGGATCCGCATGGGTGAGGTCGGTCTCGCGCAGATAAAGGCTCGGCGGAAACCGCTCGATGATGCCGCGCACGATGCCGTCGGTGTCCTGGGTCTCCACCTCGCCCTCGACCAGCACCTCGAGCTGGTCGGTCGGCACGTCGGCCGAGAAGGCGTGGGTGATGTTGCCGAAGGCGTCCTCCTGGGTGGTCAGGCGGCAATCGGCCGAGACGTCGATGCGCCAGCGCACGACGTGCTGGCCGTCGTGCGGCCGCGGCGTCATGCGCAACGTCTGGATCACCCGGCTCGCGGGCTGGTCGTAGCGGTAGGTCGTCAGGTGGGAGACGCGGATGCGCATGGATCAGCCGGTGTCGACGCGGGCGGCGGAGACGTGACGTCGAGTGTCGTGGCGAGTGTCACGGATCTAGTGCCACGGATCGAGTGTCACGGATCGAGTGTCACGGGTCGGGTGTCACATCAGGTATTGTCGTGAAATCGTGCCGCCGAGCTCGTTGTTGTCGGAGATGAAGACGGTGATGAATTCGTGCAGTCCGCTCTGGAAGATCTCGTCCATCTTGAGGTTGGACAGGCGGGTGCGGATGCCGCGCGCCTTGCGCTGCGCCGCGCCCTGCCGGCCGTAGGCCTCGGCGATGGCGTCGCAGTAGCGTACCAGATTGTCGTAGCAGCTGGCGAGCGACCGCGGCATCTTCTGGTTGAGGATCAACAGGTCGGCGATCAGCCAGGGCTTCAGGCTCTCGCGGTAGACCCAGTGGTACGAGGTCAGCGCCGAGACCGAGCGGAGGATCGCGGCCCACTGGTAGTAGTCGAGCGGCCCGCCCACATGCGTGTCCTCGGGCAGCAGCAGGTGATACTTGGTGTCGAGGATGCGGGCCGTGTTGTCGGCGCGCTCGATGTTGCAGCCGAGCCGGAAGAACCAGTAGGCGTCGGTGCGCAGCATGGTGCGGTAGGCCGACCCGTCGAAGCGCAGCGACGTCTCCTGGACGACCCGCAGGAAGCGCAGGAACTCCTCGCGCGACGCGGGGCCGTGGTTGAAGCGCTTCAGCTCGAGCCAGGCGCCGTTGATGGTGTCCCACATCTCGCTGGTCAGCGCGGTGCGCACCGCCCGCGCATTGGTGCGGGCGAGCTCGATGCAGTTGCGGATCGAGCTCGAGTTGGCGGCCGAGAAGGCAAGGAACTCCTTGACGCTTTCCTCGGTCGCCTCCCGATACACGGCGTGGAAGGCGCGGCTGCAGCCGGCGGTGGCGACCGCCGACTCCCATTCGTTGGTCGAGCCCACATAGGCGACCGGCAGCGCGGTGAGGCGCAGCGTCACCTCGAGGATGCGGGCGAGGTAGTCGGCACGCTCGATGTAGCGGGCGACCCAGTACAGGTTGTCGGCGGTTCGCGACAGCATGCGGCTTACGTGTCCAGCACCCAGGTGTCCTTGGTGCCGCCCCCCTGGCTCGAATTGACGACCAGCGAGCCGCGCTGCAGCGCGACGCGCGTCAGCCCGCCCGGCACGATGCGGACCGTGTCCTTGCCGGTCAGCACGAACGGGCGCAGATCGATGTGGCGCGGCGCCACCCCCCGCTCGACCCAGGTCGGGCAGGTGGAGAGCGCCAGCGTCGGCTGGGCGATGTAGTTCTTCGGGTCGGCCTCGATCCGGGTGCGGAACGCGGCGATCTTGCCCTTGTCGGCGGTCGGCCCGATCAGCATGCCGTAGCCGCCCGAGCCATGCACCTCCTTGACCACCAGCTCCTCGAGATTGGCGAGAACGTGGGAGAGGTGCTTCGGGTCGCGGCAGCGCCAGGTCGGAACGTTCTGCAGGATCGGCTCTTCCGACAGGTAGAACTTCACGATGTCCGGCATGTAGCTGTAGATCGCCTTGTCGTCGGCGATGCCGGTGCCGACCGCGTTGGCGAGCGTCACCTGGCCGGCCTGGTAGGCCGACATCAGCCCCGGGACACCGAGCGTCGAATCGGGCCGGAAGGTGAGGGGGTCGATGAAGTCGTCGTCGACCCGCCGGTAGATCACGTCGACGCGCTTCGGCCCCTCGGTCGTGCGCATGTAGACGACGCCGCCCTTGACGAACAGGTCGCGCCCCTCGACCAGCTCGATGCCGAGCTTGTCGGCCAGGAACGAGTGCTCGAAATAGGCCGAGTTGTAGATGCCGGGCGTCAGCAGCACGACGTTCGGCTCGACCGCCGCCGTGTCGGGGGCGACCGACTTCAGCGTCGCCAGGAGCTCGTCGGGATAGTTCTCGACCGGCGCCACCCGGTAGCGCGAGAACAGATCCGGGAACAGCCGCATCATGATCTCGCGGTTCTCCAGCATGTAGGAGACGCCGGAGGGCGTGCGGGCGTTGTCCTCGAGGACGTAGAACGTGTCCGGCCCGACCCGCACGATGTCGATGCCGGCGATGTGGACATAGACGTCGTGAGGCACCTTCTGGGCGTTCATCTCCGGGCGGAACACCTGGTTCTGGAACACCAGGTCTTCCGGGATGATGCCGGCTTTCAGGATCTCGCGACGGCCGTAGATGTCCTTGAGGTAGAGATTGATGGCCTTGACCCGCTGGGTCAGGCCGCGCTGCAGCAGGGTCCATTCCGACGACGACAGGATGCGCGGGATGACGTCGAACGGGATCAGCCGCTCGGTCGAATCCTGCTCGCCATAGACCGCGAAGGTGATGCCGATGCGGCGGAACAGGAGCTCCGCCTCCTGGGCCCGCTGGTCGAGCACGTCCGGCGACAGGTCCTTGAGCCAGGCGTCGAGACCGGCATAGGCGGGGCGCACCGCCCCGTCCGCCCCTCTCATCTCGTCGAAACAATCCGTCATGTTTGGACCCCGACGGCATCCGACCGGAGGCGGACGCCCCTCGGTCGGACTCGATGCAAGCATCGAGCCACAGTTCCCCTTTTGCGTCCCGACCACCGTGCCGACACGCTCCCCCGACAGGCATAGCAGGAGCCTGTCCCGACGGGTGCCCAATAATTGGGCGTGCGGTGGCTTCATACCGGGCGGATGGCGGTGGACGCGGCCGAGATCCGCGTTTGCCACGCTTGAGCGGCCGGTCCGGGCGCGATACAGGACGGCGACGCCGGAGTTGCAGAAATGAACGAAAAGACGCTCGATTCCGCCGCCGCCGGGGGCTCCGCCGCCGATCTCGTCACGGCCGGCATCCTGGTGATCGGCGACGAGATCCTGTCCGGTCGGACCAAGGACAAGAACATCGGCTACATCGCCGAGTATCTCACCGCGATGGGCATCGATCTCGAGGAGGTCCGCATCGTTCCCGATGTCGAGGCCGAGATCGTCGCCGCCCTGAATGCGCTGCGCAGCCGCTACACTTACGTCTTCACCACCGGCGGCATCGGCCCGACCCACGACGACATCACGGCCGATGCGGTGGCGAAGGCCTTCGGCGTGCCGCTCGACGTCGACCAGCGCGCCGTCGACCTGATCGCCGAGCGGGTCGGCCGCGACGGGCTGAACGCGGCACGGCTGCGCATGGCCCGCATCCCGCGCGGCGCCGACCTGGTCGACAACCCGGTGTCGAAGGCGCCCGGCTTCTGGATCGGCAACGTCATCGTCATGGCCGGCATCCCGAGCGTCATGCAGGCGATGCTCGACGCGGTCGCGCCCAAGCTCGCGACCGGCGTGAAGCTCCTGTCGGAGACGGTGCGGGCGGACCTGCGCGAGGGCGACATCGGCACCGAGCTCGGGCAGGTCGCCAAGCAGCATCCCGACGTGATGATCGGCAGCTACCCGTTCGCCGACGAGGACGGCCGCCCCAACACCAACCTGGTGGTGCGCGGCCGCGATCCGCAGAAGCTCGCCGCCGCCAAGGCGGCCGTCGAGGCGATGCTGATCGCGGTGCGGGCGGCGCTCGCGTTGCCGCGGCACTGAGTCACCGGGCGGGTCCGCGCGGGTGATCCCGCGCGGGCCGTGCCCCGAAAACCTAACGACGCACGCGACGCCGCCCGCGGCCCGCGTGCTTTCTGTTCCGGAGAGACGACATGGCCGCGGCCGCTTCCCCCGAAAAGCACTTCCCGGTGTCCTGGGACATGTTCCACCGCGACTGCCGGGCGCTGACCTGGCGACTGGCCGGGGCGGGGCCGTTCGACGCCCTCGTCACGGTGACGCGCGGCGGCCTGGTGCCGGCCGCGATCGTCGCCCGCGAGCTCGGCATCCGGGTGATCGAGACGATCTGCGTGGCGAGCTACGGCGGCGCCGCCGGAGTGCCCGACACCCAGCAGGGCAACCTGCAGATCCTCAAGGGCGTCACCGACGCGATCGTCGCGCTCGGCCGCGGCGACGGCGGCAAGGTGCTGATCGTCGACGACCTCGTCGATACGGGCAAGACCGCCCGGGTGGTGCGCGACTTGCTCCCGAAGGCGCATTTCGCCACCGTGTACGCCAAGCCCATGGGGCGTCCGCTGGTCGACACGTTCATCACCGAGGTGTCGCAGGACACCTGGATCTTCTTTCCGTGGGACACCGGCCTCGCCTTCCAGCCGCCGATCGCCGGCGGCGCGTGAGCCGAGAGGAACTGACATGAGCGGCCCGCAGGACGACGACTTCGACGACGAGGACGGCATCGAGGAGGAGCTCGAGCGGCACTACGAGGCGCTGCGCGGCTTCGTCTACGACTACATCGACGAGAACGACGTTCCCGACGACATCATGGCGGCGCTCCTCAACGACCTCGCGCTGGAGATGCGCAAGGTCGCCTATGTGCTCGACACCGAGAAGCCCTCGGTCGGCGGCCTCAAGCTGATGCTCGACCGCACCAAGTCCGACCTCGAGAGCGCCATCCGCCGCCACAAGAAGGAGGCGGAGGAGTTCATGGCCGGGATGCAGGAGGCCATGCTGGAGGCCAAGGACCGGCTGGAGGAGGAGCTCGAGCAGCTCGAGGCGCTCGATCCCGACGCCGACGAGGACGACGACACGCCGGCGCGCGGCAAGACCGGCGGCAAGGCCGCGGGCAAGGGCGCCAAGGTCGCGGCCGCCGCGGGCGATCCCGAGGACGACGACGAGGACGACGACCTCGACGACGAGGAGGACGACGACTCGGACGAGGACGACGACGACGACGACGAGGACGAGTCCGAGGACGACGACCTCGACGAGGAGGAGGACGACGAGGACGCCGAGGACGACGGCTCGGAGGCCGACGAGACGCCCGAGCCCGGCCCCGAGTCCGACGAGGCCGCGAAGAAGGACAAGCCCGGCAAGGACAAGACGAAGTGAGGGGATGACGGAGGGGGCGGGGCGGCGCGTTCGGCGCCCGCGTCTCGTTTGCCTTGAGGGGCCGACGGCGTCTCCACGCCCTCGGCCGCGTGCCCCGGACGGGCCGATGGCGCTGCCACGCTCTCGGCGCGTGCCCCGGACAAGGCGCATCGGGCCGCAGGCCCGGTGCGCCGCAGAGCCGGGGCCCAGGGGCGCAACGGGAAGGCGGCACGGACCGGCAGGCGGAACCGCAGGGTAGGCGACACAGGCGACACGGGCGGCACGGCCGGCACCGGGCAGGCGCCTCGTGCGATCGCCCTGGGTCCCGGGTCACGGCGCCCTGCGCCGCGCCCGGGACACGATGCCTTCACCCCGGCGCGGCGGCATCTCCCGGCCTTTTCCACTGCGCGCCCGCGGCCTTCTCCACCGGCCGGGTGCTGCGGCCTCGCAGCGCATCACGCGCTACCGTTGCACCCGAGCGCGACCTTGCTAGATTGCCGGCGCCTGCGGACGTGGCGGAACCGGTAGACGCAGCGGACTTAAAATCCGCTGGGGGAAACTCCGTGCGGGTTCGAGCCCCGCCGTCCGCACCAGCATATTCAAATAAGTAACTTTGAGGGGCGAGATGGCGGTCCCGGACTATCAATCCTTTATGCGCCCGCTGCTTTCCTTTGGAGCGGACGGTCACGAAAAGAATATGAACGAGGCCATAAAGCACTTGGCCGATCAGTTTGATCTTTCGGCCGAAGATCGCAGTCAATTGCTCCCCAGCGGGAAGCAAACGATACTGGCAAATCGCGTCCATTGGGCAAAGACATATTTGGACAAGGCTGGTGCGCTCAGGAGAACTCGCAGGTCGCACTTTCAAATCACGGACCGCGGTATGCGACTCCTCGCGGACCATCCGGAGCGAATCGATGCTGCGGTTCTGCGGCAATTTCCGGAATTCATCGAGTTTCAAACCCCGAAATCCGACCGTCAGAGCACGGACGCGGTCGAGACCGAAGAGGTATCTGACGTGCCGTTGTCTTCGGCGACCCCCGATGACACTCTGCACTTGGCCGAGGAAGCGATCCGCGCAACGCTCAGTGCGCAACTGCTGGACCGCATCCACGACCTTTCTCCAGCCTTTTTCGAAAGGCTCGTCGTCGACCTGATCGTGTCCATGGGATACGCAGGGCTATCGCGTTT
>NZ_JBEOMB010000178.1:0-522 GCF_046000175.1 Rhodoplanes sp. SY1 | reverse complement strand
GAAGGGGAACCAGGAGTCGCTGCGCAGTGATGCCGACGCGTGCTTTCTGACGATCAAGAAGACCCATCCCACGGCCGAGACCACCGAGCGCGGCCACGGCCGCACCGAGACCCGGCGCGCCGCCGTCGTCGATGCCGGCGATCTCGCCGACTACCACAAGTTTCCGGGGCTGAAGGCCTTCGGCCGCATCGAGCGCAGCCGCCGCCTCGCCGGCAAGACCGCGCGCGAGGTCAACCTCTTCGCGTTGTCCCGTGCCGTGTCACCCGCCGAACTGCTGCGCGTCGTGCGGGCGCATTGGGCGATCGAGAACGCGCTTCATTGGGAGCTCGACGTCGTCGTCGCCGAGGACGCCGCGCGAAACCGTCGCGACCACGGTCCGCAAAACCTCGCCGTGCTCCGACGCCTCGCCCTCAACGTCGCCCGCGCCGATCAGACCAAGGGCTCACTCGCCGGAAAGCTCAGGCAGGCCGGATGGAACGACGACTTCCTCTTCAAGCTCCTCGTCCAAACGCGATAGCCCTG
>NZ_JBEOMB010000177.1:0-5160 GCF_046000175.1 Rhodoplanes sp. SY1 | reverse complement strand
CCGAGACTCAACAACTTCTCGGATCGGCTCTTACCCGTCCGGTAGAGATCCCCGAGGTGAGGAGCCTCCATATCGCGGACCCGGAGTCCTTCGTCGGGGCCGATCACGTCGTTCAAGACTGAACCGATGAGGCGGTCGAGCCGGTAGCTGAAGCCGAGATAACCGACGAGGGGGCCTCTTTCCTCGCCGGCCTTCCGGAGCGGAACGTAAGCAACGATCGACAGCACACCCGGGAGCTGAACCAATTCCAAGGGCGGGGTCGCGACAATGTCGGAGAGCGCGGCCGCTTTCTCCAGCGCTGCGCCCGGGCCGGGTAGGGAGCTGATGACGAGACCCAGGCTTGACAGGTTGGCAGGAGTAGAGGGCTCGATGTCCAGGACGGCATAGAAATCGCTTTTCAGCGCCTCCGAAGGGGTCGGCGCCCGCCCGGGGCCCATCAGGCCAGCGGTCGGATAGGCGATGCGGGCAGCTGCCAGAAAAGCCGGGATGTCGCCGGGCGAGATGCGGGGAATCCAGACGATGGAATTGATGTGCGGCAGCAGAACCAGAAGGCGGTTCCGGAGCGGCGCGAGAGCGCCGGGCTGGAAGCTTTCAGGCGGGTAGAACGTCGCGGCGACGGTCCGGGCGATCGTCTCCCGGTTCTGCAGGTGATTTCGAAGAAGCTCAGCATAGCCGAACGCAGCCCGTTCGCGTTGGCTTTGGACGACGGCCTCATGCGAGCGGACTAATGCTGTGGCTGTAAGGGTTGTCAGCGCCACACCGCACAGCAGGATGCCGCCGCTGATCCAGACCGATCTGTTTAACATGGCGACGCCTGAGCCCTGCCTGCACTTGCCGAAAGGAGGGTCTAGAATGCCATTTCTGTCGGGAGATCCCGCCTCCCAGCTCAAGAGCCTTTACTGTGCAGCCTGCTGGCACTCAAGATCAAGAATACCATGCACTCTCCCTGACATCCTGACGCACCCACCCGCCGGCCGAAAACTGCCCGGCATATGGTCGCTGCCCGGCCGGTGCCGCCGCGTGACCCTGCCGCCGCCGAAGGTCGGACGCGTCTCCCAGGCCAACCAGGCCGCGCAGGCTACGCGGGATTCTCGAACCTCAGGCGCCCCCCGGCCGAGCGGCTCTCACTTCGGGGTGCGCTGGCTTCAGACTTCCGCAGCCAGATCGCTGAGATTCATCGAAGCCCACCGACCCGGCTCGTCTGGTCTGTCACGAGCGGATTGCCACAGGCTGTCATCGAACCGTCGGACAACCACGGTCACCCGCCTCGGCTCGGCCGTTCCATGCACACCAGGTCCGGCCGGAAATCACGACGCAAGGCCCCGAACTCGCCTTCTCAATCCGATCCGTCGCCATCGGTGCGACGGCGCAGGTCTTCACACGCCGGGTCGCTTCGGGCTCTTGCGGGGCGAGGGTCCGCCACGTCTCCTGGCGCTCTGTCCGGGGCGCACCACGCGGATCTCGAATGGGCGAATCTGGCCGAGGGGCGGCTGCGCCTCGATCGTCTGCCCGCAACGGCGGCCGGTCGACTTTCTTCCCCTGCCGCGCGCCCCGCAAGCGGGGTCTCGAAGCGCGGCATTCCTCTCGGGAACAAGAAAGTCGCCGTCGCGCCGTCCTCCGCTTCGCTGCGGCCGCGAGCGGTGCGGTCCGATCGCCCCCGGCCGGTCGATCGCCATCGAGGCCGCGATCGGCGCGACCCGGAACCGATACAGGAGACCACCATGGCGACCATCGGCACCTTCAAGAAGTCCGAGAACGGCGACTACACCGGCGCGGTGAAGACGCTGACCCTCAACGTCAAGGCGCGGATCGCGCCGGTCGAGAAGGCGAACGAGAAGGCCCCCGACTTCCGCATCTTCGCCGGCCGGACCGAGTTCGGCGCTGCCTGGAAGAAGACCTCGGCCGAGGGCCGCGAGTACCTCTCGGTCAAGCTCGACGATCCGAGCTTCGCGACCCCGATCTACGCCTCGCTCGTCGAGGTTGACGGGGAGGACGGCCTCTCGCTCATCTGGTCGCGCCGCGTCAGCGACTGACGCGCCGGCCCGGCGGCGCCCCGCCTACGGTGGCGGGGCGCTCGCGGCCTCTCGGCCGCAAGAGCGGCCTCGCAGGGAACGCGCCGAGCTCTTCGGCGCGCGAGAGCAGGAACGGAAGGGGAGAGCCGCGTGGCGGAGGGCGCCTGCGCGGATGCCGCGCTATTCAGCCGGAGCGACGTCGTCGTCTGGGGATGCCGGAGGCCTCTGGAGCAGGTCGGCAGCTTCGACCCCGAGCACGGTCGCGAGCCTGTCGACGACGTCGATGGAGGCGGCGTAGACGCAGCGCTCGAGTGCGCTGACATAGGTCCGATCGATCTCGGCGCGATGTGACAGCTCCTCCTGCGACAGGCCCTGTGCCTGACGCAGCCGTCTCAGATTAATTGCCAGCACCTCTCGGATCTCCATGACCGAGAAGGCAGCGCGTTGTAGAGTATTTCGCCACGGAGTATACTCGACAAAACGCCCTCGGCAGGATTTACGTCGTGTCCTGGTCGAACCGGTGAGATACAACGAGCGCGCGATTGCCAGTACCCGCCGCTTTTGCTCAGCTCTCGCTGCCGCTCGCCCTCGTCCGTTTGAGCGTTGTGAGGAACCGACGATGTCCCAGCAGACGCCAGCCTCATCGATCGCCGACCTGGCTCCGAGCGCCGAGGGCCTGACGGCCTACGACGAGAGCCACATGGTCGTTTATCTTCGGCTCCTCGACGCCGAAGCCGACGGTGCCGATTGGCGCGAGGTGGCGCAAATCGTGCTCGACATCGACCCGGTCCGAGAGCCCGAGCGGGCGCGGCGCGCCTTCGACTCCCATCTGAGCCGGGCCAAGTGGATGACCGAGCGCGGATATCGCCATCTTCTCGACAGCGCGAGATCGCGCTGACCACGAGCGACGCCGTATCTCGTGATCAGACCGATGCGACGATCTCGTACGGAGAGCCATATCTATCAGAATTAATGAATGTATCTCGATTGCCCGCGGTTCGAACTTGCTTCCGACGTTCCTGCATCCCGCTGACTTCTCGACCTTTGATTCGTAGAATCGCCACGTTGTCGTGTCGACTCTGAGTAATACCGTCTGCATGTGAGCACGTTTGTCGCGTGACTTACGGAGATCACGGATGCCGATCGGTTCCGATTGGCGGTCGCCGGCCGCCTATGCTTACATCGCCGATCTCGATCCCGCCGACCTCGCATGGGAATTCCTGCGACGCAATCCCGCCTACCAGCGCGACTATCGCAAATCCGTCGAACGTCCCGCCGCTCCGGACAAGACGATTGGTCGTCGTTGGGGGCTGCCCTTTCGCGGTCGATCCCGAGCAGAACGCCGATGAGGCTGTGGTCGTCTGGCTTCCGCGGTTCGACCCGAACGTCGTCGTTCTCGCGCCCGCGCCGGTGAGCTTCGGCGACGCGCAGACGATCGCCTCGCTGCCGCTGACGGGTTGGGAGACGACGAGCGAGGGCACCTATGCGGTCGCCGACCAAGGCGGTCGTCGCGTGTCTCTCGTGCTGTCGGAGGGAGTATCGACGAGCAGTGCGACCGCGGCTCTGATCCCGCTCGATGCGCGCTTCCCGGCCCGTGTCGAGGCCGCACTTCAGCTGTGGCGCGACTTGAATGGACACAGCGCTTCTCACCGAACCAATCCTCTGACCCGGCAGCGCCGACAGCGCCTCGCGCTGTCGCTGCGGGCGCTCGATGGTCGGCTGGCGGGACATGCCTATCGCGCGATCGCTGCGGGATTGTTCGGCGACGCGCGTGTCCCGAAAGGCCGGGCGTGGAAGACTCACGACCTGCGTGACCGCACCATCCGCCTCGTCCGTTCCGGAACCAGGTTGATGCGCGGCGGGTACCTCGACCTGCTCCTCGTGCGTTCGGCCTGAGACCTCTTGCAGGCAATCGGTATCTGCTGACACGACGACCGAACGACTCCCATTCGCGAGCGAGCACGTGGTCGAGGGGTGGCGCAAACCGTGCGGCCGTCTTCGCCATCCCCCTCCGCGGCCGTGCTTCGCCATCGTGATGCCGATACGCCGCCGATGTCCGGCGGTGGTCATCGCCACGACGGAGAGCTGCCATGCCCGATCCTCTTGCTGGCCTGCCGCCGCGCTTTCTGCGCACGCCCGAGGCGGCGCGTTTCGTTGGCTTGTCCGGCCGGACGCTCGAGAAGCACCGCACCTACGGGACGGGTCCGAAGTACCGGAAGATCGGCGGTCGCGTCGTCTACGCGCTCGAGGATCTGAAGGCCTGGACGGATCTCGCGACGAAGAGCTCGACCTCGGATCCGGGCGTCGGGACCGTCCATCCGGCCAAGCGCGGCGCTGCACAGAACGCCGCCCGGCCTGGAACTCCAACGCGCCGATGAGCGTCGCGCCGTGCGGCGATCACTTCGCGGCTCCACATCGCGGCGATGTTTGTGCCGCGGCAACCCTGCACGACGCCCCGATCTGACGAACACAGCGCCACGCAGCCGGACCGCTGCCGTCTGAGGCGTCACGCCGTGCGTCAGGAGATCAAGGCCGATCCACCGAGGTCTTTTCAGCATGCGAGTCCTATGTCGGAAGAGCTGTAGCTCAGCGGCACCCGAAAATGTCCTCCGCTCGTCGGGAAACGATGCGACCGCCCGCTCTTGTCGCGACGTCGAGAGCACCTGTCGCGCCGCCGGGACGCCGTCGTCATGCATGGGTGGCGTGCCATGACGAGCCTCACGCATGTCGAGCTCGTGTGGATCGCCAAGCGCGTCGAGTCGTGGATTCGGTTCGGTCGCATTGTCGAGGAGCATCCGGTCGATCGCAGCTGCCGCGTCGTCAGCTTCGAGCCGAACAGCGTCTTCGCGGTCGTTCGATGGGCTGCCAATGACTACGGCACGGTCGCCTCGCGCATCATGATCTTGCGCGCAGTCTCGCCGCGCGAGCGCTATGCGACCCTGCCGACCATTCATCCCGGCGCCGACCTCCTGCTGCATCTGTCCGGCTGGCCGAAGGTCGAGAAGGTGCTGCGTGTGATCGACCCGATCGAGGCGCAGGGGATCGATCCGGTCGAGGTCGCGCCCGAGCACTGGCGTCATGTTCACAACCGCCTCTCGGCCAACGAGCAGGTGCGGCCCTACACGCGCGACCAGCACAAGGCCTGGCT
>NZ_JBEOMB010000176.1:0-8231 GCF_046000175.1 Rhodoplanes sp. SY1 | reverse complement strand
CGCCGTCCTCGGCCTCCGCCTCGGCGCCGGGCGCGGCGGCCGCGCCGCCCTTCGCCTCGGGACCCGCATAGGTCGCCTCGAGGTCGATGATGTCGCGCAGGAACACCTTTCCGGCGTTGAGCTCGTCGCGCCAGATGATGATCGCCTGGAAGGTCAGCGGGCTCTCGCACAGGCCGGCGATCATCGCCTCGCGGCCGGCCTCGATGCGCTTGGCGATGGCGATCTCGCCCTCGCGCGACAAGAGCTCCACCGAGCCCATCTCGCGCAGATACATGCGGACCGGATCGTCGGTTCGCTCGCCCGGCTCGGCGCGCTCGGTCTTGGCCGGAGTCGCACGGGTGACCTCAACGAGCTCGCCCTCGCCCTCGTCGTCGTCCTCGTGCGCCTCCTCGGCGTTCTCCTCCTCGCCGTGCTCCTCCTGCTCGACGACGTTGATGCCCATCTCGTTGAGCATCGCGAAGATGTCCTCGATCTGGTCGGACGTCACCTCCTCGGAGGGGAGGACGGCGTTGATCTGGTCGTGGGTGACGTAGCCGCGCTTCTTGGCGAGCTTGATCATCTTGCGGACGGCGGCGTCCGACAGGTCGAGCAGCGGCAGCGGCGTGTCCGGAGTGTCCGGGGTCTGGCCTTCGGTCGTCTCGTCCTTCTTGTCCTTCACGACCTTGTCCTTGCCGGCCGCTTTCGTCCTGATGGTCGCCATGAGTTCTCCTGAAGCCGCGCTCTCGCCCAGACCGCTCGTGTCCCCGCCGTCACGTCGCCGGCGCACTCCACCGGCCTCTGGCGACCGCTCGTCACTGCCTCGCCGGGGACCGTTCGCCCCGGTGTGGCGTCATCTCGCCCGTTTGCCTGACCGAATCGCTCGAAGTTTCACACTGAAACCTTGCGAGAGCCGAAACACCGTCATGGCGCGCCCGACCGTCGGCCGCACCGGTCCGAAAAACGTTCTCCGCACCCCGTCCTTAATGTACGCCCCGCCCGAATTGCCCGCCCGAGTTGTCCGACCGGCGCACCGCCCCGACCCGTCGGGAGCGTTCGCGGCCGTTCCCCTCTAGAGCCCGCGCGTCGGCCGGCCGGACAGCGCCCCGAACCCTTCGATCGAGGCCTCGGTGCCCTCGATCGCGGCCAGGCGGCCCTGGACGTCCTGCAACCACGCGAAATTGCGCTCGCTGGGGTCGTCCCCCAGCGCGCGCTCGGCCTCTTTGAGTTCCTTATTTAGCGTCCGGTTCTTGTGATGCAAGGTGAGAACGTGGCGCCACCAGGGCCGGACATCCTCGGGGGCGGCGCCGACCCGGGCCGGCCAGTCCGCCACATGGGTGAGCGCCGCCTCGATCCGCTCCACCAGCCCGCCGAGGTCGCGGGCCAGCACGGCCGCCCGCAGCGTCTCGGCATCGATCTCGGTGCCTTCCTCCTCGTGCGCCGCGATGACGTCGAGGATGGCCCGCCGGAGCCGATCGGCATCGGGATGGACGAGATCCAGCACGGCGAAGGCCTCGGCGTGCCCGTCCAGCAACCATGGATGGTTGAGCACGGCGAGCACCAGCAGCGCCTCGCGCGCCGGCAGCACGGCTCGCGCCCCGCGCACCACCGGGCTCGTCGACATCCGCGGGCTGAGCACGAGCGGCGTCGGCTCCGGCCCGGCAAAGCGGCGGTCCCCGCCCTTGCCTCCGCGGGCAAAACCCGCCTTGCCGGCCCGGCCGCCGCCGCGGAACCCGCCCGCCGCCGGCCGCCCGGCGAATCGGCCCGCCCCGCCGGCCGCCTCGGGCACCAGCAGGCCCCGCAGCCGCGTGCCGAGATCGGCCCGGTAGTATTTCCGCACGGATTCGTTGCCGATCCCGGCCAGCAGGCCGTCGAGCCGCGCCTCCAGGCCGGCGCGGCGCTCCGGCGTGTCGAAGCGGCCGGCTTCGGTCTCGCGCATCCACAGGATGTCGGCGAGCGGCTGGGCGGCCGCGAGCACGTCGGCCATCGCGCCCTTGCCGCTCGCCCGGATCAGGTCGTCGGGATCGTGGCCCTGCGGCAGGGTGGCGAAGTACAGGCTCTTGCCGGGCTGAAGCAGGGGCAGCGCGAGATCGACGGCCCGGTAGGCGGCGCGCCGGCCGGCCGCGTCGCCGTCGAAGCACAGCACCGGCTCGTCGGCGATCTTCCACATCAGAGCGAGCTGGTCGGTGGTCAGCGAGGTGCCGAGCGGCGCCACCGTGCCCGGGAAGCCGGCCGTCACCATGGCGATGACGTCGACATAACCTTCGACCCCGATCAGCGGCGCGCCGGCATGGGCGGCGGCCCGGGCGGCGGCGCCGTTGTACAGGAGGCCGCCCTTGTGGAAGAGCGAAGTCTCAGGCGAATTCAGGTATTTGGCGGCGACGTCCTTGTCCAGCGCGCGGCCCCCGAAGGCGACGATGCGGCCGCGCAGGTCGCCGATCGGGAACATCACCCGGTCGCGAAAGCGGTCATAGGGGACCGGGATGTCGTCGCCGGCGACCAGCAGCCCCGCCTCGACCATGTCCTCGACCGAGATGCCCTCGCGGCCGAGATGCTCCTTCAGGGCGAAGCGGTCGGCCGGCGCCCAGCCGATGCGGAACTTCTGCTGGGTCGCCGGATCGAGGCCGCGGTCGGCGAGGTAGCCGCGCGCCCGCGCGCCGGCCCGGCTCTGCAGCGCCGCCTCGAAGAAGCGCGCCGCCAGCTCGACGATGTCGAGCAGCGTGCGGCTGTGGCGGGCCTGCTCGGCCGCCTCCGGGGTCGACTTCGGGAGCGTCATGCCGGCCGCGCCGGCGAGCCGCTCGACCGCCTCGGGGAAGGAGAGCCCCTCGGTCGCCATCACGAAGTCGAAGATGTTGCCATTCCGGCCCGACGAAAAGTCGAACCACATCCCCTTCGAATCATTGACGAAAAACGAGGGGGTCCGCTCCTTGTTGAAGGGCGACAGACCCTTCCACTCGCGCCCCGCCTTCTTCAGCTTGACGCGCCGCGACACCACCTCCGACACGGGGAGGCGGGCGCGCAGATCGTCGAGGAACTCGGGCGGAAACCGCATGGTGATTCGTGAACCGATTCGCGACTCTAGGCCGAACCTGCCGCCAATATAGGGCGTCCCGCCCGGCCGCGACTCGGCCAGGGTTGCGAAGCGGCGTTGTCCCGGGTTTCCACAGGGAGGCGAGTAGCGGATGGCGAATGGCGAATAGGGAACCGAGCCGGTCTACCGGGTCTGCCTTGAACAGAAAGAATACGATCGTATATACAAATCGGCGCTGATCCTCGAGTTCCTCCGGGTCGCATAGCGAGCCACACGCACAGGCTGTATCCTCGTGCGGGGTGGTTCGTCATGACGGACTCGGAGCTGCAGCACCTTTTCGCCGGCATCTCACGTTTCGGGTGGGATCCAGCGAAACGCGCCTCGAACCTGCGAAACCACAAGATCGATTTCGACGATGCGCGAGCGATCTTCGATGGCGACGTCTTCGTGCGACGGTCGGACCGGCATGGTGAAACCCGATACCAAGTCTTCGGATGGATGGCCGGACGAGAGATCGCCGTCGCCTGCACGCTCCGCGGCGACCTCTGCTGGATCATCTCGGCCCGACGTGCCCGAAGGGACGAGCGACGAAAATTCTACGGTCGTGTCCCGGGACACCCCGCGGACGGGCAGGACTGATTGGGCCGCGCTCGACGCGCTCTCCGACGAGGAGATCGCCGCGGCGGCCGGCGCCGATCCGGATGCCGTCCCGGTCGACGTCGACTGGTCGGAGGCCGTGCTGGTCGTGCCGCCGAAGAAGACCGCGATCTCGATCCGGCTCGACGACGACGTGCTCGCCTTCTTCAAGGCGGAGGGACCCGGCTATCAGCGCCGCATCAACGCGGTACTGCGGTCCTATGTGGAGCAGATGGCGAAGGCCAGGAAGTAGCGAATGGCGAGTAGCGAGTAGCGAGTAGGAATAAGCGAAGAGCGGGCGAGGAAGACCGCTACTCGCTACTCGCTACTCGCTGGCTTCACCCCCGCGGCAGGGAGACCAGCCGCTCGCGTCCGCTGTCATCGTAGTGGGGGGCGTCGGGGGCCGGGACGCAGCTTTCGATGTCGTACTCGTCGAACACGTGCTCGGGCACCGCGTAGGGCGGGCCTTTGTACCAGGTCGGATCGTGGTCGAGGTCGAGCCGGATCGCCACGATGGTGCGGGTGCCGACGTCGGTGCAGCGCCAGCGCCCGGTCGCGGTCAGGAACTCGCAGCCGATCGAGAACTGCGCCAGCGTCATGCCGACGTCCCGCCCGTCGTCCTGCGCGGTGCCGGCCCGAGCCGTCCCGGGTGCAACCTTGTCGATCGCCTCTGCCGAAGCCATGACTACCCCCCCTGTCCGTTGCGGCCGGCCTCCACCAGCGCCGCGATGTCGTTGGCGAATGCGTCGACCCGGTCCCAGGGGGTGTATTCGACCACGGTCGTCGGGTCGGTCGGGCCGCCCGTGATCAGCATGATGAAGCGGATGATGTGCCGGTCGAAGAAGCCGTAGCGCGGATAGTCGAGCCGCCCCGCGAAGGCGGCGGCGAGCGTCGGCGCGAGCCCGTTCTTGGCGATCAGCTTGCGCAGGTAGGCGTTACCCTCGGCCGTGTCCTTGCCGGGCTTTCGCGCCGTCAGGTTGACCGAGGCGAGCACCAGCGGCGGCGGCGCGTCGAGCCCCTTGAAGGTCTCGACGAAGGTCAGCCCCTCGGCGAGGTGCTTGCCGTAGCGGATCGACATGATGGCGACGACCATCGGCTGCGCCGCGAGATCGGCCGCCGAGGGCTGCGACGTCGCGAGATCGGTCGGCGTCGCCGGGATGCCACGGGCGGCCAGGCGACCCGCGATATGGGTCGCGATCTTGCGGGACTGGCCGTCACGAGACGCATAAAAAATCTGCATGGAACAGCTCGAACAATCTTCGGCCGTCGCCGCGACGGAACCGCCGCGGCCCCATTCGCTCCTCCGCGCCTTCGGCCGACCGCGGCGCGGCGGAACGTCGTTCCGGCGGCGCATGACGCCGCCGCGGTGCGGCGGCGCGATCATGCGTCCGGGGGGCGCCCTCGGGGCGGGCACGCCCTTATCCATACGCTACGCCAAGAACCCCTTCACGATGCCGCTCGCCTTGCCCATGTCGAGCTGGCCGCCATGGCGCTCGCGCAGCACCGCGATCACCTTGCCCATGTCCTTCATGCCGGCGGCGCCGATCTCGGCGATCACCGCCTTGACGGCCGCCTCGGTCTCGGCCGGCGAGAGCTGCTTCGGCAGATACGAGGCGATGACCTCGATCTCGGCGCGCTCCTGGGCGGCGAGCTCGGCCCGCCCGCCCTTCTCGTAGAGGTCGACCGACTCCTGGCGCTGCTTCACCATCTTCTGCAGCACCGCGACCACGTCCGCGTCGGCGAGCGCCGGCTTGCCCTGCCCGCGCGCCTCGATGTCGGCGTTCTTGAGCGCCGCATTGACCAGCCGCAGCGTCGAGACCCGCGGCGCGTCGTGCGCCTTCATGGCCTCCTTCAACGCAGCGTTGATGTCGTCACGCAGCATCCTGCACCCTTTCGTGCGCCGCCGAACCTTGCTTCGGCGCCCTTTATACGCAAATAAGGCGGGACGGCCAGAGCGCGCGCCCACCGGACCCGGACATTTCCGGTGTCGGTAACCGCCCGGCGCTCCAGCCGTCACCGCCGCGCGGCCGTGCGCCGGCGCCCGTCGCATCGAGACGCCTTCGAATCGAGACGCCGTTGAATCGAGACGCCATGTCGAACGACCCCTCCGCCTGGGCCGATCCCGCGCCCACCGCCCTGCTCGTCCTCGCCGACGGGACCGTGATCGAGGGATTCGGCCTCGGCGCCACCGGCCAGGCGGTCGGCGAGGTCTGCTTCAACACGGCGATGACGGGCTACGAGGAGATCCTCACCGATCCCTCCTATGCGGGCCAGATCATCACCTTCACGTTCCCCCACATCGGCAATGTCGGGACCAACGAGGAGGACATCGAGACCGTCAACATGGCCGCCACCCCGGGCGCCTGCGGCGTGATCCTCCACGCGGCCGTGACCCGGCCGTCGAACTACCGGGCGACCCGCCATCTCGATGCCTGGCTGAAGGCCCGCAGCATCGTCGGGCTGGGCGGCATCGACACCCGCGCCCTCACCGGCCTGATCCGCACCAAGGGCATGCCGAACGCTGTCATCGCCCACGCGCCGGACGGCCGCTTCGACCTCGATGCGCTGAAGGCCGAGGCCGCGGGCTGGCCCGGCCTCGTCGGCATGGACCTGGTGCCGCGGGTGACGTCGGGCCAGCGCTTCACCTGGGACGAGACCGAGTGGGTGTGGGGCAAGGGCTACGGCCGGATGGAGAACCCCGACCTGCACGTCGTCGCCATCGACTACGGCATCAAGCGCAACATCCTGCGCCTCCTCGCCGGCATCGGCGCCAAGGTGACGGTGGTGCCGGCGACGACCGCGGCCGAGGACATCCTGGCGCTGAAGCCGGACGGCGTGTTCCTGTCCAACGGCCCCGGCGACCCGGCGGCGACCGGCGCCTATGCGGTACCGGTGATCAAGTCGGTGGTCGAGACCGGCCTGCCGACCTTCGGCATCTGCCTCGGCCACCAGATGCTCGGCATCGCGCTCGGCGGCACCACCCAGAAGATGCACCAGGGCCACCACGGGGCGAACCACCCGGTGAAGGACCTCGACACCGGCAAGGTCGAGATCACCTCGATGAACCACGGCTTCGCGGTCGACCGCGGCAGCCTGCCGGGCAACGTCAAGGAGACCCACGTCTCCCTGTTCGACGGCTCGAACTGCGGCCTTGCCCTCACCGACCGGCCGGTGTTCTCGGTCCAGTACCACCCCGAGGCCTCGCCCGGCCCGCGTGACAGCCACTACCTGTTCCAGCGCTTCGCCGGCCTGATGCGCGACCGCAAGCGGGCGTGAGGCAGCCGCACGCTCGTCACCGAAACAGCGAGGCGCCACTGGCGCTCCGCAGCCTTTTCTTTTGATTGCACCATCGAAATTTTTCTATTATTCGGCGCAAGAGGCACCCATCGCCGGCCGGTGTGCAGCCATTGCACAATCCACTTGACACTGTGCAACCATTGCACTATCTACTCGTTTCGAAGGTGGCAGCGCGATGCCCGAGATCGTGCGGCTGAACCAGTGCAGGATTTGCATCTACCCCGGAGACCACGTGCCGCCCCATTTCCATGTCCGAGGACCGGGATGGACGGCTTCGATCCAGATCGGGTCGTTCCGGGTGCTGAAGGGATCCGGCCCGAAGCCCGCTTTGGAAGAGGCGATCAAATGGGCCCGGATGCCGGCGAACCTGCACCGTCTATGTCACGAGTGGAGACGGCTCAATGAACGCGACTGACATGCTCGACACCGGCGTTCCGATGCCCCGCATCGGTTCGCTGCGCGTGGTCGGACCGTCGCGCCTGGAGGTCACCTGGGCCGACGGCAGCCGGGCCGGCCGGTCCGAGACGGTCGACATCGCTCCACTGGTCGGCAGCTACAAGGTCTACCGGCCGCTGCGCGACGACGCGGCCTTGTTCGCCACCGCCCGGCTCGTCGAGGACGGCAACGTCGTCGCCTGGGACGGCCCCGACCTCGAGATGTCGGCCGAGCTGATCGAGACGGTCGCCGAGCAGGAGATGGGCTGCGCCGATTTCGCCCGATTTCTCAAGCGGAACGGGCTGACCCAGGAGGCCGCGGCCGCCCTCCTGGGCCGCAGCCGGCGGCAGATCGGCTACTATCTCAATCCTGGTCCTGTGCCCCGTATCGTCGCCCTGGCCTGCTTCGGATACGAGGCGCTGGCAGCGAAGCGCCGCTCCGACGCGGCCTGACTGTCTGTCCAGCACGTGAACGTGCGGCGTCCGAAAACGGGGCGTGTCGACGGCGACCGACACCATTCCGGCTAGTTCACCGGTCGTGCGGGCCTACCGCGCTGGCCTTGCGGGCGTTTCCGACGCCTGCGCGAATCCGGCTATTCCGGGCCTAGGGCGGACGATTTGCAGCCCGGTTTTGCAGGTGCAAAACGCTTCCACATTGAAGCCGCCCGGTTAAGCACCGTTTAAAGCCGCGGCCGTCAGCTTCCCCCCGCGACGCGCGCCGGCCCCCGCCGGCGACCGCAGCGAGGGCCGAATGATCAAGAAAAATCAAAATGTTCGTAAAATCGCTCCGGCCCCCGAGGCGTTCCGGTTCGGCGACGACGGCCTGGTCCCGAACAATCCGTGAGCGTCACGAAGGG
>NZ_JBEOMB010000175.1:0-13630 GCF_046000175.1 Rhodoplanes sp. SY1 | reverse complement strand
GCGCCGACGCGAGGCAAGGTAGTGCCGGCCGAGTTCCTGGGCGAAGCGCGGCCGAAGGTGTGGCTCTCCGACCGCCTCGCCGCGCAGTGCCGTCACGCAGATACGCATCAGTATTGCCTCGCTCATCTCATCCGCGATGCGGATTATGCCATCGAGGCTGGCGACAGCGTGTTCGCGCCCGGCTGTGACCGGCTTCAAGCGCTTCTTGCAGAAAGCCTGCGCCATCGGCCGGCGCCGCCCCGATCTCGCCGACACGACGATCCGAGCTCACGCGCGCGACCTGGCCCGCGAGCGCGACAGACTGCTCGCCCTCGAACCCACCCAGATCGACGCCAATCATCTCAGAGCCAGCATGGTGGTCGACGGCCGCGGCAAGCTGCTCGTGTTCCTCACGCGCCGCGACATCGAGCCGACCAACAACGTCAGCAAAAGAGCGCTGCGACCCTCGGTGATCTTCCGGAAGGTCACCAACGGGTTCCGCTCCGCCTGGGGCGCTAAAGCCTACGCCGACATCTGCTCCGTCGTCGCAACCGGCCGCATCCACGGCCAAACCCCGCTCGCAAGCCTCCGCGCAGCCCTCGCCACCGCTCCCGTCGCCGCTCACGCCTGATCAACCCCCCGAACGGGGTGAACAGTTACCATCTGCTCCGTCGTTGCACCGGCCGCATCCACGGCCAAAGTCCGCTCGCAAGTCTCTGCGCAGCCCTCGCCACCGCTCCAGTCGCCGCTCCCGCCTGATCAAACCCCCGAAGGGGTGAGCAGTTATCCTAGCCTCGAAATCTATGTAGTACGCATCCTAAAGGATCAAAACCAATGATTCTTACGACAAAGTCGATTTGCTGCTCGGCCATTGTGTTTCTAAGTTTTGGCATCACCGCCGAAGCAGAAAATGTCTATGAGTCGAACGGTCGTTCTTTGGACCCGGAGGTGATTTTATCTACAGTTGGGCATCGTTGCAATCCACCGCCCCGTCCCGACGCTGCTGTGCGCTTCTTCCGCGGTCTGAATGACAAACCGTTTGTAATTATCGGAGACAAGGTTAATCGAATTGCCTCTGTACAACGCTTTTCAAGCTTTGACGTCGGAAACTGTGGCACCAATCTTAGGGGCGGACGGAATTCCGATTTCCGCGCCAATGACTATGCTCTTTGGATTACAGGGACATGGACTGAAGACGGCCGTAACATTATCGGTCTCGTCCACAACGAGTATTGGGGCCACAAGCATTTCCGAGAATGCAATAATAACTACACCAGCTGCTGGTGGAACAGTGTAGTCTGGGCGAGGTCGATCGACGGTGGGCGCACGTTCGTGTTGCCTCCCCCGGAAGAGCGGCTTGTCATTGGTTTTGCAGATGAATATAAGCCAATGGTCGGTCGCCCTGTTGGCTTTATGAGTCCTACTAATATGGTGCGAGATGGCGATTATGTTGTAGCTATGGTTCATGGTATGGGCTATGGGAAGCAAAAGTCCGGAAATTATCTAATTCGGCATTCACTGTCTCGCCCGTGGAATGAATGGGAGGTGTGGAACGATGGTGCTTTTTTATCAGTAAGTAATCTTATTTCTTCAGGCGGGCCAGTGGGTCAGCCGCTTAACGTCGGTAGCCTTTCTGGATTTTTTGATAAGACTCCAATGAAAGCACAAACCATAATAAGAATTCGATTAAACGGAAATTGGGCTGTGCTGCTAAGCGCCAAAGATCCTGGCCCCGGCAAGGCGGATATGGATGGCTTTTACATCGCGACCTCACGCGATCTTATCCACTGGTCGGAACCTCGGCAGCTTCTGCGCGCAAACCTTCGGCCTAGTGTCGACTGCAGAAAAAGTCCCGACTCAGGGCCGGTTTCGTATCTAAGATATGGAACAATTGTTGACCCCTCTAGTAGTGATGTTAACTATATTGATACCGGCAACCTTGCCTTTTTGTATACGACTCGTATAACCGGCGCGTCGTGCAAGGACAGCAACAAGACTCTCGAATTGGTACGGTTTCAGGTTGATCTAGGGGTGGTGCAGTAACTGTTGGGCACCTCGAATAATTTGCCGGGCTGCAACGCCGTGCGAATCTCCTCTCTGAGGACGTGATTTCTGCGGGGCGGGACGATATAGGACAGCCGGGTTTTTTCGACGCGGACAGGCGGTTGTCGGCGCTCTCTGCGCCCATCCGCGGCTCGACCATGCCCGGCTGGTGTGGTCGCGCCGTGACGCTTACGGTGATAAGGCGCAGGGCAAGGTGAAGATAGACCTCGCGCTTAGTCTTGTCGGCGAAGAGGCGGATGAGCCCGATGCAGCCGACGGCTTTAATCAACGGGAAGGCTTCTCTATGTTAATTACGAAAGAGTAATGGTTATGAGAATCTTGTTTGTTGCTTACCTCTATTATCCCGACATAACAGGTGGCGCCGCTCGCTCCGTACAGGCGCTTGCCGAGGCGCTTGTCGAGTTAGGGCATGAGGTACACGTCCTACGTTTCGGAAAGAACGGGACGGAACCAGACTGCGAAGTAAATGGGGTCCTCGTCCACCACCTGAAGTTGCGAAACATCTATTGGCCATTCGATCGTCAGAAAAGGACAAACTGGAAGCGTGCGATCTGGCACCTGATCGATCTCATTAACCCATATGCAGCTTTTGATGTCTGGCGGGCCGTACGACGCATCCGGCCGGACATAGTTAATACGAGTATTATATCAGGCTTCTCGTCCTCAATTTTCTGGGTATTTAAAGCGATGCGCGTTCCGACAATTCATACTATGCGAGATTACTATATGTTATGCGCAAAAGTCGGAATGTATAGGGGTAATCGCAATTGTGTCAAGATATGCTCTTATTGTCGACCATTCTCAATTATTCGCAGCCAAGGGTTGCGCCAAGTCGATATGATTCTCGCTAACAGCAGATTTGTCTTAAATCGGCACCGCTGCTTCGGCGCAATTCCGGAAAGCACCCCAGCGTACGTACAGTTGAATATGAACTTTTCGCCGGTGCGGGTTGACCCACGCACCCGGCCCGACGCGGTGGTCCGCTTCGGTTTCCTGGGAAAACTCGACGATACGAAGGGCGTCGGTGTGTTGTTGGGTGCGGTAGGTCTTCTCGGAAAGGAGGGGTGGACGCTGCGTATTGGCGGCGAAGGCGATAGTAACTACGTTGCACAGCTTAAGCAGAATTGTAACGACCCCCGGATTGAATTCATCGGCTGGGTAAACGAAAAGACCTTTTACGATGAAATCGACGTGTTAATCTGTCCATCGCTTTACCACGATCCGCTTCCGCGAGTAATTCTTGAGGCCTATTCTAACGCTATTCCGGTTATTGTATCCGATAGGGGTGGATTACCAGAGATGGTCGAGAATAAAGTCACTGGCATTATATGCAATCCTTCAAATCTGGAATCGCTCGCTGAAGCCATGCGTGCCTTTATCAACGGAACCGTTGACTACCCTTCTATGAGCCGTGCAGCAATAGCCGCTGCGTCAGCTTACACGAGGGACGCCGTCGTAGCCTCATATCTCGTTCGCCTTACCGAACTCAACATCGGCGAAATCGGCGAACGCGGAAAACGTACATGATTAGGCGTCTTGTTGCACTGTTTACTGCGTTAGACCTCAACACAACGACTGCTGTATGCATTGTAGGCGAGCTTACACTCTATCTACTTCCAGCGGATGGTGGCATCACAACAATTCTCGGTGCTGTTCTATTCGTTTGGTTTTGCACAACAATGGTCATTAAACATCTGCGCGCTTTTGCAATTCTTGCTAGCTACCTATTTTTACGTCTTACAGTACTTGTTTCAGGTGTTTTTATCGACAATCGCTCAAATTTCGAAGAAATCGGTATTACCAGTGAGCCTACAGGGCTCTTCTGTTTGCTTGCTGCTTATTATGTATTTTTTGCTTGGTGTGCTGCTCGAATAATCGAATCCAGCTGGGCGAGGCCAATGGTGACGATGCGTCCCTCTCCCCGCGCGCTTGTGTTGATGCGCATCTGGAGCTTGGGGCTTCTACTATTCTGCGCTGCACTTTTTATATATGTGTTGGTTCGTGGCTACTCAACAGGGTATCCGTTGTTCACGGGTCAGGATCGCTTCGCCTTTCGACGAATGTTTGATGATGACAGATTATTTAAGCTATTTATGGGGAACAGGGTTCTTCTGTCTGTATATTTTGGGGTGCTTTATGCAAACTTGAATGGGAGATTTCGAATATTGGCTTTAATCCTGTCTCTTGGCTGCTTTTTAATTAGCTTCTTGTTCGGAGAAAAGTTCACTTCAATTGTTTATATGATATTCACGTTTCTAATGCCGATTTGGATTCGCGAAGCCAGCGTCAGTGGAGGTAAGGCTCGTCCGGAGATCATTATCCGTTTAATCAAGGTAGCGCTATTTATTTCCGCTTTGACTCTGCCTGCGATACTTTATCAGTATGGCTGGAGCGCGAACTCCGAGGCGGCGGTCGAAAAATTAAAGTCGAGGATATCAGGTCAAGGAGCGCTATGGTATGTTGTTTCCGTTAAAAAAGAAGAGTGGATCTCTATTGAGCAAGAAAGCGCAAAAAAGGAGTTATCTATGCTTGTTTGGGGAAACTCTAATGAGGGACAGGAATACCCCTATGCGGGCCTTTACAGATTAATGTGGAGTTACATGAAGCCGAGTCTTGTTCAGCCCTACCTGAATAGGGGGGTGACACTTACGATGGGGTTCGAGGCAAATTTGCTACAGCTATTTGGGTGGATCGGCATGCTTTTTCCGATAGCGCTGTGCGCTGGAATTACAGGTCTGGCATCTGTTTACGTTGCTTACGCTTTAACGTGTGTAGATCCGGTTCGGTTGCTAATAGCATTCAAGCTATTTGACTGGATTTCCTTTGGTATTGTTCAGGGGTACTTATGGTTTGTCGTATCAGGACCCGCGCTAGGGCTTGTAATTCTTGGCTTGTTTTGGGAACTGCTGCGGCCGAGTGCATTCGGCGGGCTTCCTGCGTTGGCTTTAGGGGGCCGTCGAAGTGAACGCTAATTTGCCACCCGCGGTCCCTCCTCATGCACGACAGGACTATATAGATTCATTACGTGGCGTTGCCGCAGTTATGGTTGTCTACTACCACATGTCTGGGCATTTAGTGGCTTCTGGTTCTTTAGCAGAAAATGGAATTGAGAGTTATATATTTCGCTTTATTCGAGAATGGATAGACCTTGGCAAGATCGGTGTTGCAGTATTTTTTGCGGTAAGCGGGTTCGTGGTTCCTGTCACTATTATGAAACGTCGTGGGGCACCACTTCGTGCCTTCATTATCAATCGCTTTTTTCGCCTTTACCCGGTATACTGGGTATCAATTTTCGCCGCAATTCCCGTTTTGTGGTGGGGTGTAGACCGTTATGTTTCGTTCAAAGTGTTTATTATAAATGTCACAATGTTCCAACAGTTTTTCGGTGTCGAAAATATTCAGAGCCTCTATTGGACGCTTCAAATCGAACTAATATTCTACATTCTTTGCGCTTTTATGTACCGCTTTGGGCTTTTGCAATCGCGTAACGTTGTTGTCACTTGCTCTTATCTATTTCTCTTTGCGGCAGTCGGTTTGAGTATAATGCGAAATATTTCGGGGGTAAAATTGCCTGTTGCTGTTCTAATAGCATTATCATTGATGTTTTGGGGCTTCACCTGCCGGGATTGGTTCTTGAGTTGCGACCGTTGGTCCCGGCTGCACGGCAAGCTCTACGCAGTAGTCTTTTTGGCTGTTATTCCGCTAATCTCCTTGCTCGCTTATAATAGCGATTACGGATTTCGGGAATGATGGTATCGGTACGCATTGAGTTATTGGTTTGCTGTCACATTGTTTGTAGTCGGATCAACAGTAATGCGTATCGAAAGTGGACTTTTCGTATGGCTTGGCAGAATAAGCTATTCAATATATTTGTTTGGATCTGTTATTATAGGCATAGAGTTACACTTTGTGCGGCCGTTCCTATCGTCCTTCCCAGGGCACATCCACATGCTGATTGTATTGTTAATGACTGTAGTTGCTTCATTTATTTGTTATTATTTCATTGAAAGGCCGGCTATTAAACTCGGTCGTCGGATTAATAATAGCTTAGATCAGGTGAGTCGAAGCGAGAAATTGGTGGCACAGCGGAACAATTAGGAAGTCGTTGGAGGCTGTTGCGCAATTGCGGGCTGCAGTTGTGGATATGGTGGTGCCATCTGGGATGGCGTCCTCGAGGCCGAGCCCGAGGAACCGAGTGAACGACAGCTGGTCGCGCACCTGGTACTCGATCGTAAGCGGTTTTCTTCCGCCACCTTGCGCAGGGGGATCGCATATGGCTCGATTTGAAGCGGTGCCTTCGCGGGATTGGTAGGAATTGTGGGTGGCGTAGTCTCCGGGGTTCTGAACCTCGAATCATCCGGCGTTGGCGCGCGGGACTGGAGACCACGCCATGAAGCCATGAAGAGCCCTATCACGAAGCCGACCTTCTTTCAGCCTGCGGCCGAGCCGACCTCGCACCTTTTCGACAACTGGATCGATCCGATCGAGACGGCGGTCCGCCACCGTGTGCGAACGCACAACGAGGCGCTGGTCGGGAGCCAGCTCCACGCAGCCCGTCCCGCACCGCCCGGCGCCATGACGACAGCTGCTGCGGCGAGAGACCATGGCGGCGCGCCACATCCGACACGACCGCGCCCGGAGCAAACGATTCCGCCACGATCCGAGCCTTGACCTCGCCGCTCCAGCGACGGCGACGGACCTGCCCCTGTCGCTCCGCAGCCCCGACTACAGCCTCGACCATCGATGCGATCCGATCCGTGCAAAACAGCTCCCATGTTGCAGGTCAGACCGCTGGTCACAATGTGGGATCAGAAGACCGCTTACGTTGCGGCCAGGATGGCGCCGGCAAGGAAGTTTCTGGCGAGCTTGTCATAACGGGTTGCGGCGCGGCGGAAGTCCTTGAGCCGCGAGAACATTCGCTCGATGCGATTGCGGCGCCTGTATGCGATGCGGTTGTAGGGGATCGGTTGTCTGCGGCTGGTGGTCGACGGGATCACGGCTTTGGCGCCGCTGTCGGCGAGCAAGCGCCGCAGGCTGTTGGCGTCATAGGCCTTGTCCGCGATCAGCCCGGTGATCGGCGCGACTTTGGCGATGAGCGTCGGTGCGAAGGCGGTGTCGCTGATTTTGCCGGGCGAGAGCAACAGAACGAGTGGCCGGCCCGCATGATCGGTCAGAGCGTGGATTTTCGTCGTCCGCCCGCCGCGCGAGCGGCCGATCGCTTGCTTGAAGACCCCTCTTTTCCGCCCGCCGCCGAGCGGTGGGCCTTGATGAGGGTCGAGTCGATCGCGACCGTCGCGATGATGCCGGTCGAGCCCGTCAGGGCTTCGAAAATCTCGAACCAGAGGCCTTGTCGGCTCCAGCGATTGAAGCGGTTGTAGATCGTCGTGTAGGGCCCGTACTCCTTCGGGCAGTCGCGTCAGCGGGTGCCGATCCGGAGCATGTGCACGATGCCGCTGATCACCCGCCGGTCGTCGACCCGGTGAGCCCCGAGGACACGCGGGCGCTGATCAAGACGGCGCAGGACCACGGCACGCCGCTGCGCATCGTCGAGACGGTCGCGGCCGTCAACGACCAGAGGAAGCGGGCGATGGCCCGCAAGGTAGCGGCGGCGCTCGGCGGGTCGTTGAGCGACAGGACGATCGCGGTGCTCGGCCTGACCTTCAAGCCGAACACCGACGACATGCGCCACGCGCCGTCGATCCCGCTGGTGACGGCGTTCAAGGACATGGGCGCGACGGTCAAGGCCTACGACCCGGCCGGCATGGAGCAGGCCAAGCGCGATCTCGACGGCATGGTGACGTTTTGCGGCAATCCTTACGAAGGCGCGACCGGTGCCGACGCGATCGTCATCGTCACCGAGTGGGAGCAATTCCGCGCCCTCGACCTCGATCGTCTCGGGAGCGCGATGCGCCGGCCCGTGATGGTCGACCTGCGCAACGTCTATCGCCCCGACGAGATGGCGCGCCAGCTTCGCTTACTTCAGCATTGGCCGGACGCCGGCTTCAAAGCACCGAGTAATTGAATAGAGTTCTGAAGTGACGTTTGCATTGGTTTGATCCGGAGAATCCTTGTGTCAAGAGTTGTCCTCGTCACGGGTGTAGCCGGCTTTATCGGCTTTCATCTGGGGCATCGGCTCCTGCGGGACGGCTGGAAAGTGGTTGGCGTCGACAACCTCAACGCCTATTACGACCCCACCCTTAAACACGACCGCCTGAAGGAGCTGTCGGCGTTCGCGGACTTCCGGTTTGAACACGTCGATCTCGCCGACCGCGAAGGCGTAGCCGCCCTGTTTAGGCGTGAGCGGTTTCCCGCAGTGGTCCATCTGGCGGCCCAGGCCGGCGTGCGCCATTCGCTGAAGGAGCCGTTTGCTTATCTCGATTCGAACCTGACCGGCTTTCTCACCGTGCTGGAGGGGTGCCGCCATAACGACTGCGGCCACCTGCTCTACGCCTCGTCATCATCGGTCTACGGCGCGAACACGGCGGTTCCTTTCTCGACAGGTCAGAACGTCGACCATCCGCTCAGCCTTTACGGTGCGACCAAGAAGGCAAACGAGCTGATGGCGCATTCTTACAGCCAACTGTTCGGGCTGCCGACCACGGGGCTGCGTTTCTTCACGGTGTACGGCCCTTGGGGTCGGCCGGACATGGCGATGTGGCTTTTCACCGAGGCGATCGCGACTGGAAAGCCGCTCAAGCTGTTCAATCACGGCAAGATGCGGCGCGACTTCACCTATGTAGACGATGTCGTGGAGTCGGTGGCGCGGCTGATCGAGCACGTGCCGGATGGGAATGCTGCCTGGTCGGGCGCCGATCCCGATCCCGCTTCTAGCCGGGCGCCCTGGCGGGTCTACAACATCGGCAATCACAGCCCGGTCGAGGTTCCCGAAGTGGTGCGGCTGATCGAGGAGCAGCTAAGGCGCAAGGCACGCGTCGAGTATTTGCCGATGCAGCCCGGCGACGTTCCAGAAACCTGCGCCGATGTAGACGACCTGATGGCGGCAGTCGACTTCCGTCCAGACACGTCGATCGCCGACGGCATCGCCCGCTTCGTTGCGTGGTATCGAGAACGCTATCTCGTATGATGATCGCAACGTCTCGGAATGACCTTTCAATCGAAGACGCCTGATCCAGAGCGCGTCTTCAGTGCCGCGATCTTGCTCATTTCGGCGCTCTGGACGTAGCGGGCGACGACGTTGACCGATTTCCAGCCGCCGGACCGCATGATCGGCAGGATGCCGAGGCCGGCGGTCATCATGTCCTGGGCGGCGCCGACCCGCATGGAGTGACCCGAGATCCTGGCCTGCTCCGCCTCCGAGAGGCCTGCGGCGCGTGCGCGCTGCTTGAGGATGCGGCCGATCGAGTGGGGATGCAGTGACGATGGCCCGACGACGCCGGCGACGATGCGGCGGAACAGATCGCCCTCGGTGATCTCGGCGGCCTCCAGCCATTTTCGGAGCATCCCGGCCGCTGCGGCGGAGACGAAGCCCTCCCGGCCGTCGCCGAACGGGTCGTTCTTGGCGCGGCGGATGAGGGCGAGCATGCCGCCGTCGGGGAGGGGGCTCAGGTCCTCGATGCGGAGCGCGACGAGCTCCGAGCGGCGGCAGAGCGTGTCGTAGCCGACGGCGATGACGGCGCGGTCCCGCAGGCCGGCGAGGTTTTCCGGGCAGGCGGCGATCAGGCAGTCGCGGAGGACGGCCGTGAGCCCGAGTGCCTGAGCCGGGCGGCGCGGCTTCGTTCGCAGCGCGCGCCGCATGGCGATCAAGACGTCCTCGTCTTCGGCGGGATTGTGTAGGTGGAACAAACGGTGAACTTTTCGGATCGAGGCGAGGCGTCGGCGGAGCGTGCTGGCGGAGGCCGAAGCCGCGTCGGCCGCCAGAAATGCGGCGACCGTCTCGGGCGAGGCGGGAAGGGGGCAAAGGCCCTGCTTGCTACACCACTTGTCGAACAGCCGGAAATCGGCCCGATAGCTGCGGAGCGTGTTTTCCGAGTAGGCGCCATCGAGGCGACGCAACGCCTCTTCCCAGTTCCGACCGTTCTTGGATCGAGTGGCGTGCGGTTCGGCGCTGCTCTGTGGCATAATTGACGCTATGAGCTTCCATGCATCAAAAATGATATAGGAAGCATCAATTGAAGTGTCAAGCGAATGCTCACTGGTCTCCAGATCCGCGCAGCTCGGGCTGCCCTGAACATCACAGCTCGTGAGCTGTCGCAGCGTTCGGGTGTAAGTCTCCCGACGATTCAACGCCTGGAGACCGTTGATGACGTTCCGCAGAGCCGTACGTCGACTCTCATGGATGTAAAGGCCGCGCTCGAAGCCGCCGGCATCGAGTTCATCGGCACCCCGGCCGATCGGCCCGGCATCCGGCTGGCCAGTTCCACAGCCCGAAAGTCTGGTCCCGGCCGGCTGCCGGGTGATGCCGAGTGAGGGCGCCTGCAGGAGCGTTTCGCCGGACGCGAGCCCTATCCTCTCGCTGGCGCCTATGGCTGCAGAGACGCTTGCTCCGGCCCGTTCGTCACGCGTGCCGCGCGCGGTCTTGGCGCTGGACTGAGATAGTCCGCGCGGCCGCCTTTCGCACAGGCGAACTCCCTCTGCGGCGGCGAGCGCCCGGGTAGGGGGGCTCGCCGGGCGCTCGATCGTGGAGCCCTGCGGTGCTGGATCCCGGCCGCCGTTCCCGGTTCCCGGCGAATCCCGCCTGTTCCCGGCAAATCCCGGCTGATCACCCCTAAACCCGCCGACAGCGCCCCCGTTATCGTGCGGGCGATGTTCCGCGTTATCGCGCGGCGGCCGACGACGGCCGCAAGGGCGCGATCATATCCTGTGTCCTACCGGCTTCCTTGCCTTTCGGTCCCGGCCGGTGATATGAACAAACCATGAACAAGAGTTCGCCCGATGCGCCGATCCTGAGTCGCTTCTGCTCTGCGCTCCATGAGGTCTATGGCGCGCGGCTTCCTTTGACGGATCCTGACAGCCGTTCACACCTGCCTGTAACGCGGGACCTACCGGCGGTTCGGGCGGATTGGTGCTGACCGAGCGCAGCAAGCAGGCGACGCGCCACAGACCCACCTGTCGCGGCGGCTCGCCTGTCAGGCGCGGGCCGGAGGCAACTGTTTCAGTGGATTGGCAAGCGGCACGCCGAGCGATGTGAAGTGCCGCTCATTCGCCGTGAGCACCGTGAATCCGCGCGCGGCGGCCGTGGCGGCGATGGCGATGTCCTGGAAACCGGGATCATGCGCACGCGCTCGGTCGAGAATGGCGCCGGCGTGGCAAGCAGCATCCACATCGAATGGCAGGATGCGTCCGGCGTAAAAATGCTCGACAGCCGCGAGCCAGTGGCGCAGGCGCTCGGCCTTGGTGCTGGCGCCGATCCGATCGGCGCGGGCGATGCCAGCCTCGATCTCGGCGATGGTGACGGTCGAGATGTAGAGCAGGTCGTCATGTTCACGCACCCAGGTCGCGAAGGCCTCGGGGCCGACCTGGCGCTTGGCTGGAGCATCGGCAGAAACGATGTCGGTGTCGAGCAGATACAAGGTCAGAGACCGGTCTCACGCAGGGTGCGCGCGGGCTTGCGCGACCGCTCCGGGATGTCGCCCGGCTCGCCGGGGAAGGCAAGCAGCAGATCGGCGAAGCTCGGCACCTTGGAAACCCGCTCCCACTCCTCGAAGGAGACGAGAACGGCTTCCTTGCGGCCGTGGCGGGTGATGACGGTCGGCTCGCCGGCAACGGCCCGATCGACTACGGCAGAGAGCGTCGCTTTCGCGTCCTTGAGTTGGAGTTCCTTCATCGCACTGTACCTTTATATGACTACCGATAGTCATATTTATCGCATCCCTGTGTCTTTGCAAGGGTCGGAACGGTCGGATCGGCCGGATCGGCGGTGCAGGCGGCAGGCTCGTCCCCCCCGGGGGGATCACATGGCGGAGCGGACCAGCGCTTTGATCAGCTCCGACGCGGACAGGTCGGTGCCGCCGGTGTCGAGGGCCCCTGCTGCGCTTTGGAGGTCGAGGCCGTAGTCGGCGGCCGAGTTCGCGGCGGAGCGGCCCCTCGATCGGCGACGCTGCCATGACGGCCGGACGCGCGCCAAGCTCGATCTGCGGTCGCCCGAGCGCTGGCTCGATGCCGCGGTCAGGCACTGGGCCGGTCGCCAGATCGCCGCCTGCGTCGACGGCCTGGAGGCCGTGCGACGATTGATAGAGGCACGAGACGCGCGACCGGGCGATCGTTCCGCGCAATGATGATTTCCGTTTCTGCTCCGGACTCCACCGCCTCGATAAGACGAGACAAGCTCGACTTGGCTTCGAATATATCGACGGTCGGCATGTCCTGGCTCCGGAATCTAGCCAAGAACGACTGACTGCGATGTCAATGCACTCCGTAGGTCTGCGGCGACGTCTCGCCGCTCGCCCGACATGCTTGGGCGCGGGATTGAATTTCCGCTCACCTCGTCGATTCGGCCGTTCGTCGATAATCGTCCTCGAGCCGGACGATGTCGTCCTCGCCCAGATAGCTGCCAGTCTGCACCTCGATCAGCTCGAGCGGGATCTTGCCCGGATTGGCGAGGCGGTGGACCGTGCCGATCGGGATGTAGATCGACTCGTTCTCGTGGACGATTCTTCGCGTGTCGCCGGTCGTCACCTCGGCGGCGCCGCGCACCACCACCCAGTGCTCGGCCCGGTGATAATTCCGCTGCAGCGAGAGCTGCGCGCCCGGCGACACGACGATGCGCTTCACCTGATAACGCTCGCCGCGGGCGAGCGAGTCGTAATGGCCCCATGGGCGATGGCACAGCCGGTGCGCCGTCGCCTCGCCGCGGCCCTGCTTCTTGAGCGCCGCGACCGCGCCCTTGACGTCCTCGGCGCGCGCGCGCGGCAGCACCAGAACGGCGTCGGGCGTCGTGACGATGACGAGGTCCTTGACGCCGAGCGCGACGGTGAGCCGGTCCTCGGCATGGATGACGCAGCCCTGCGTCTCGAAGGTCGCGGCCGGCCCCGACACCACATTGCCGGCGGCGTCGCGCTCGGCGATGTCGAACACGGCGTCCCACGAGCCGATGTCGGACCAGCGGAAGCGGCCCTCGATCACGGCGGTGCGGTCGGTGCGCTCCATCACGGCGTAGTCGATCGACTTCTGCGGCGCGGCTGCGAAGGCCTCCGCATCGAGCCGCACGAAGCCGAGATCGAGCGACGCCCCGTCGACCGCGGCGACCACGGCGCGCGCCATCTCGGGCTCGAAGCGGGCGAGCTCCGAGAGCAGCGTCTCGGCGCCGAACAGGAAGTTGCCCGAGTTCCACAGGTAGCCGTCGGCGACGTAGCGGGCCGCGGTCGCCGCATCCGGCTTCTCGACGAAGGCGGCGACCTTGGCGACGCCCGCGACGCCGAGGCTCTCGCCGCGGCGGATGTAGCCGTAGCTGGTCTTCGGCGAGGCCGGCAGGATGCCGAAGGTGACGATGTTCCCCGCGACGGCGGCCTCGAGGCCGGCCGCGCAGGTCGCCTCGAACACGTCCTGGTCGAGAATCACGTGATCGGCCGCGATCGCCAGCACCACGGCGTCGGGATCGCGGCTGCGGGCGAGCGCCGCGCCGGCCGCG
>NZ_JBEOMB010000174.1:0-7734 GCF_046000175.1 Rhodoplanes sp. SY1 | reverse complement strand
GTCGGCCTGCTGCTCGGCCTCGTCGGGGTCGCCGTGATGATCGGCCCGGCGGCGCTCGGCGGGATCGGCGGCCACATCGCCGGCGAGATCGCCTGCCTGCTGGCGGCGTTTCTGTACGCGGTCGGCGCCATCTATGCGCGCCGCTACAAGCACCTGTCGCCGAACCAGATGGGCGGCGGCCAAGCGGTCGCGGCGATCGCCCTGATGCTGCCGCCGGTGCTGCTCTTCGACCAGCCGTGGACGCTGCCCCCGCCCTCGTGGCCGGCGGTCGCCGCGCTCCTCGCGCTCGGCGCCTTCTCGACCGCGCTCGCCTATGTGCTGTATTTCCGAGTCTTGGCGCGAGCCGGGGCGACCAACACGCTGCTCGTCACCTTCCTGATCCCGGTCAGCGCCATGCTGCTCGGCACCGTGCTGATGGACGAGCGCCTCGCCGCACACCAGATCGCCGGCATGCTCGGCATCGCGGCCGGCCTCGCCGCGATCGACGGTCGGGTGTGGAAGATGATGTCGCGAAATCGTAGGGCGGATTAGGCGCGAAGCGCCGTAATCCGCCGCCCCGCGTCGATCGGTGGGTTACGACGCTTCGCGTCTGACCCACCCTAAGGATCGACGATCTCACCGCGTCGGAACCGGCTTCTCGCCGCGATAGTCGTAGAAGCCGCGCTGCGTCTTGCGGCCGAGCCAGCCGGCCTCGACGTATTTCACCAGCAGCGGGCACGGCCGGTATTTCGAATCTGCGAGCCCCTCGTGCAGGACCTGCATGACCGAGAGGCAGATGTCGAGGCCGATGAAGTCGGCGAGCTGCAGCGGCCCCATCGGATGGTTGGCGCCGAGCCGCATCGCGGTGTCGATCGCCTCCACGGTGCCGACGCCCTCGTACAGCGTGTAGATCGCCTCGTTGATCATCGGCATCAGCACGCGGTTGACGATGAAGGCCGGAAAATCCTCCGACACCGCGACCGTCTTGCCGAGCCGCACGCAGAACGCCTTGGTGGCCTCGTAGGTGACGTCCTCGGTGGCGATGCCGCGGATCAGCTCGACGAGCTCCATCAGCGGCACCGGATTCATGAAATGAATCCCGATGAAACGCTCCGGCCGGTCGGTCGCGGCGGCGAGCCGCGTGATCGAGATCGACGAGGTGTTGGATCCGATCATCGCGTCCGGCTTGAGGTGCGGACACAGCTGGCCGTAGATCTTGCGCTTCACGTCCTCCTTCTCGGTCGCCGCCTCGATCACGAGGTCGCAGTCCGAGAAGCCGTCGTAGGAGATCGACGGCACGATGCGGGCGAGCGCCGCCTGGCGCTCCGGCTCGGTGATGCGGTTGCGCCGCACCTGGCGGGTCATGTTGCCGTTGATGGTCGCGAGCCCGGCCTTGACGCGGTCCGCGCTGACGTCGTTGAGCACCACGTCCAGCCCGGCCAGGGCGCAGACATGGGCGATCCCGGTGCCCATCTGCCCGGCCCCGATCACGCCGACCTTGTCGATATTCGTCATGTCACCTACCCGAGGGACTGGCGGTCCAGGCTCCCGGGCCCGCCGGGGGACGGACCCGGCCATGGACCGGGAAGCTCTTATATCGCCAGTCTCGGCCGCCCGCCACGGCCGTGATGCCCGGACCGGGCCTCGGCGGGCGGTGCCGCGGCCGCCGTCGGGTGACGGCGGCCGGATGTCGCGCAGGTCGTCCAAGCAGACGTCGGCCCGACGTCACTTGCCCAGCGTCACTTGCCCGGCGTCACTTGCCCAGCTTGGCGAGCTCCTCCTGGAGCTCGGGCAGGATCTTGAAGAGGTCGCCGACGAGGCCGTAGTCGGCGACTTGGAAGATCGGCGCCTCCTCGTCCTTGTTGATGGCGACGATGACCTTCGAGTCCTTCATGCCGGCAAGGTGCTGGATCGCGCCCGAGATGCCGACCGCGACATAGAGCTCCGGCGCCACCACCTTGCCGGTCTGGCCGACCTGCCAGTCGTTCGGGGCGTAGCCGGCGTCGACCGCGGCCCGCGAGGCACCGACCGCGGCGCCGAGCGTGTCGGCCACCGGCTCGATGTATTTCGCGAAGTTCTCGCGGCTCTGCACGGCACGGCCGCCCGACACGACGATGCGGGCCGAGGTCAGCTCCGGGCGCTCCGACTTCGACAGCTCCTCGCCGACGAAGCGGGAGATGCCGGGGTCGGCCACGGCCGCGACCGGCTCGATCGGCGCCGCGGCGCCGCCGGCCCCGGTCGCCTGGAACGACGAGATGCGGACCGTGATCACCTTCTTGGCGTCGCGCGACCGCACCGTCTGCACGGCGCTGCCGGCATAGATCAGACGCTCGAACGTGTCGGGGCCGAGCACCTTGATAATCTCGGAGACCTGCATGACGTCGATGAGCGCGGCGACGCGCGGCATCACGTCCTTGCCGATCGCCGTCGCCGGCATGACCAGCGCGTCGTAGGCCGGCGCGAGCGACACCAGGAGCGCCGCCAGCGGCTCGGCCGTCTGGTGGGCGTAGCGGGCATCGTCCGCCGTGATCACCTTGGCCACGCCGTCGAGCGCGGCCGCCGCCGCGGCGACGCCCGCGACATTCTGTCCGGCGACCAGGACATGAACGTCGCCGCCGAGCGCGCGGACCGCGGTCAGGGCCTTGGCGGTGGCGTCCTTGAGGGTTCCGCCGTCGTGTTCCGCAACCAGAAGGTTCGCCATCTCACAGCACTCCGGCTTCGTCCTTGAGCTTCCCGACCAGCTCGGCGACCGAGCCGACCTTTACGCCGGCCTTGCGGCCGGCCGGCTCGACGGTCTTGAGGACCTCGAGCCGCGGCGCCACGTCGACGCCGTAGTCGGCCGGCGCCTTCTCGGCGATCGGCTTCTTCTTCGCCTTCATGATGTTGGGCAGCGAGGCGTAGCGCGGCTCGTTGAGCCGCAGATCCGTGGTGACGATCGCCGGCCCCTTGAGCGCGACCGTCTGCAGGCCGCCGTCGACCTCGCGCGTCACGGTGACGCCGTCGCCTTCGAGCACGACCTTGGACGCGAACGTGCCCTGCGGCCAGCCGAGCAGCGCGGCCAGCATCTGGCCGGTCTGGTTGCAGTCGTCGTCGATCGCCTGCTTGCCCATGATGACGAGGCCGGGCGCCTCCTCGGCGACCACCTTGGCGAGGATCTTGGCGACCGCGAGCGGCTCTACGACGCCGTCGGTCTTCACCAGGATGCCGCGGTCGGCGCCCATGGCGAGCGCGGTGCGGATGGTCTCGGCCGCCTGGGCCGGGCCGATCGAGACGGCGACGATCTCGGTGGCCTTTCCGGCCTCCTTGAGCCGGATCGCCTCCTCGACGGCGATCTCGTCGAAGGGATTCATCGACATCTTCACGTTGGCGAGCTCGACGCCGGACCCGTCCGGCTTCACCCGCACCTTCACGTTGTAGTCGACGACCCGCTTGACTGTGACAAGGACCTTCATGCTGCATCACTCCCCACGGCGGCGGGGCAACCTATGGCCCGGTTCCAGGGCTGTCAACGCGACTTCCGCAGTGCCGCAGGGAGCCGCCGGGCCTGTCTGGAAAACCTTCAAGCTGCGACGAAATTTCCGCCCGCGCGAGCGCGGCCCGGGGTGCCGGTCAGCGGTTCCGGCCGGGCTGCCACAGGACGTCGGCGGCCCCCCGATCATTGGCCCAGCGCGCCGCGACGAACAGGAAGTCCGACAACCTGTTGACGTATTTGAGCGCCGGGCCGGACACCGGCTCGCCGGGCCGGTCGGCGAGCTCCGCCATCAGCCGCTCGGCCCGCCGGCACACCGTGCGGGCGACGTGCAGGGCGGCCGCTGCCGGGGTGCCGCCCGGCAGGATGAAGGAGCGCAGCGGCGAAAGGTCGGCGTTCAGCTGATCGATCTCGCGCTCCAGCCGGGCGACCTGCTCCTCGCTGACCGCGAGCCGCGCCCCGCCCGGCCCCTTGCCGGCCTCGCCCGGCATGCAGAGATCGGCCCCGAGGTCGAACAGATCGTTCTGGATGCGCGCCAGCATGGCATCGAGGTCGGGCTCCCCTGCCGTGGAGAGCCGCGCCACGCCGAGCGCCGCATTGGTCTCGTCGACCGTGCCGTAGGCGGCGATGCGCAGGTCGTGCTTCTTGCGCCGCTCGCCGGTGCCGAGCGCCGTGGTGCCGTCGTCGCCGGTGCGGGTGTAGATGCGATTGAGCACGACCATGGGGGCTTGTCCTGCGAAGGTCCGGTTCAGTCGGGTCTCTACGGTGGCGGGACCGTAATGGATTTCGGCGCCCGGGCAATGCCGGTGCGCTTTTTTGGGCGCCCGCTACCGGCCCATCGCCCAGACGGTCGCCATGATCACAACGATGGCGACGAGCTGCAGCACCACGCGCCAGCGCATGAGGGTCTGCGAGGTCGAGGGCGAGCCGCCGCGCAGCATGTTGACGAGGCCGAGGAGGAGCACCACGGCGACGGCCCCGATCGCCACCGGGACGGCGTACATGCTGAGCGCGTGGGCCATCGGGGTGTCCTCTCTCGAAGTCTCTCGGAATCTCTCGGCGGCCGCCGCTCGGGGCCGCGGCACGATGCAGCACATGCGGCCCGCGACCAGCATATAGGCATGTTTCGCCGGGCGGGAATGGCGGCGGCGCCTCGCGTGCCGAACCCCTTGTGCCGAACCGGCCTTCGCGCCACTACGGGGCTGCGCCGGCCGGCGCACGACCGTGGTCCCGGATCCCCAATGGCAAAGCCCCCCTCGCCTCCGAAGCCTCGAACCCTCGCCGCCCAGGCACTCGGCGCCGTCGAGCCCGTGACCAGGGCGATCGTGCCGCCCGTGCACGTCTCGACCACCTATCTGCGCGATCCCGACAACGCCTATTCGTCCGGCTACGTCTATGGCCGGCCCGACAACGCGACGGTGCGCCAGGCCGAGGGCGTGCTGGCCGCGCTCGAAGGCGCCACGGCGGCGATGCTGCTCGGCTCCGGCTTGTCGGCCGCGACCGCCGCCGTGATGGCGCTGCCGGAGCCCGGCCATATCGTCGCGTCGCAGGTGATGTACTGGGCATTTCGCGATTGGCTCGTGCGCGAGGCGCCGCGCCACGGCCACACCGTGACGCTGGTCGACACCACGGATCTGGCGGCGGTGCGGGACGCCGTGATGCCGGGAAAGACCCGACTGGTGTGGATCGAGACGCCCGGCAACCCGCTGTGGACCATCACGGACATCGCCGGCATCGCCGAGATCGCGCATGCGGCAGGCGCCAAGGTGGCCGTGGACTCGACCGTCGCCACCCCGGTGTTCAGCCGGCCGCTGGCGCTCGGCGCCGACCTCGTGATGCACTCGGCCACCAAATATCTGAACGGCCATTCGGACGTGATCGCGGGCGCCTTGGCGACCCGTGATCCGGACGACGCCTGGTGGACCCGCATCGCCGAGCTGCGTGCCCGCTTGGGGCTGATCCTCGGGCCGTTCGAGGCGTGGCTCTTGCTGCGCGGCATGCGCACCCTCGACGTCCGGGTGCGGGCGCAATCCGAATCCGCCGCCCTGCTCGCCACCTGGCTCGGCCACCACCGCGGCATCGAGCGGGTGCGCTATCCGGGCCTGCCGCACCATCCGGGGCACGCGATCGCGACCCGACAGATGACCGGGTACGGCGCCATGCTGTCGGTCGAGGTGCTCGGCGGCGAACGGGCCGCGATCGCGGTCGCGGCCGCCGTCTCGCTGTGGAAGCGGGCGACGTCGCTCGGCGGCGTCGAGAGTCTGATCGAACACCGCGCCTCGATCGAGGGGCCGGGCTCGCCCTGCCCGACCAACCTGCTGCGCCTGTCGGTCGGGCTCGAGGATCCGGAGGATCTCTACGCCGACCTCGACCGAGCGCTGGGGAGTGTCGCGCTTTGAGCGGGCGGGCTCTCGTGCTGGGTGGCGCCGGCCGGCTGGGCCGCGCCGCTGCGGAGGCGTTCCGCGACGCCGGCTGGCAGGTCGCGAGCCTGGTGCGCGGCAGCGCCGCGTCCCGCATCGCGCCCGGCACCGAGCTGATCACGCTCGACGCTCGCGACACCGAGTCGGTCGTCGAGGCGGCGCAGGGCGCCGACGTGGTGCTGCACGCCCTCAACGTTCCCTACACGCGGTGGGAGGCGGAGGCGTTCGGCCTGGCCGAGACCGCCATCGCGGCGGCGCGCGGCGCCGGCGCCACCCTGATGATGCCCGGCAATGTCTACGGCTACGGCGCCGGCATGCCGCCCGTGCTCGACGAGGACACGCCGATGCGGCCGACCTCGCGCAAGGGCACGATTCGGGTCGCCATCGAGGAGCGGCTGCGCGCCGAGGCCGAGACCGGCCTGCGCACCATCGTGCTGCGCACCGGCGACTTCTATGGCGGCGATGCCGGCGGCTGGCTCGACCGTGTCGTCCTCAACCACATCAGCCACGGGCGGCTCGCCTATCCGGGACCGCTCGACATCGTCCACACCTGGGCCTACCTGCCGGACGTCGCCGCGACGGTCCCGAAGCTCGCCGCGGTGCGCGACAGCGTGCCGCCCTTCGCGGCCTACGGCTTCGCCGGCCACGCCGTGACGGGCGACGAGCTCCTGAAGGCGATCACCACGGCGCTCGGAAGGTCGTTCAAGATCGACCGCATGCAGTGGTGGATGCTGCGGCTGCTGGCACCCATGGTGCCGGTGTTCCGCGAGCTGACCGACATCGCCTATCTCTGGACGGTGCCGCACCGCATCGACGAGCGACGGCTCGCCGCCGCGATCGGCCAGGTTCCGCACACGCCGTTCGAGGCGGCGTTGGCGGCCGCCCTCTACGAGCTCGGCGCGACGCGGCGGGCGTGACGCCGCCCCGACACCTTTGATCGGTCATTCAGGGGCGCGGACCGCAGCGGCGCGGACCGCAGGTCCGCGAGCCCGGAATCCAACCCCGTTGTCCGAGCGCGCGGCTGGATTCCGGGTTGGCGCGTTGCGCCGCCCCGGAATGACGGTGTCGTCGAACCTCGGCTCTCGTGGGTTCGTGGGTTCGTGGGTTCGTAGATTCGAAGGCCGCCCCACCCTCCGCTCATGCCCGCGCAGACGGGCATCCAGGGCGTCTTGCCGTGTCTCCTCTGGTTCCCCGCCTTCGCAGGGACGAGCGGAACGGGGTGAGGCTTCATCCGGCCGAGCTGCTCAGGCGGCCTTCAGGTGCTTCTCGATCTCGTAGACCGGCAGCTTGGTGAGATCCTTGTCGATCTCCGCCACGACCACGGTCTTGACCTCGTTGTGCAGGGCGCGCCGCAGCTCGGCGAGCGTCTTCGGGGGGGCGGCGATCACCAGCGCCTTCACCTTGCGGTCGCGCACCAAGCGGTGCAGCGCGGCGGCCGAATCCTTGGCGAAGCGCTGCTCCTCCATCACGTGCCAGTCGGTCTGCTCGACGCTGCTGCGCCGCGCACCGACGCTCGCGAAAGCGCGGCCGGGCGCATCGGTGCCCTGGTCGCGGGCGGCCGGGTTGTCGACATCGACGAAGACCTGCTCGGTGCGCAGATTGGGGAACTTCTCGTCCCCCTCGTTGCGCAGAACGAGCGCCTTGCGCCCGTCCGCGACGAAGACGTAGGCGTCATGCGGAATGATGAGCTTGGTCATAGGGTTCGCCTCTCCTTACGCGAAGGCAAGCCCGCATCAGGATAGGCGCATCGGGGCGGCGGTCAATCCGTGACGCACGGGGGCGTTGGTCGCCAATCGACACAACACATTGTCAAACATATCGATAATTAACCAATGATTAGCCGCGTGCCTTAGAGCCGATCCGAGA
>NZ_JBEOMB010000173.1:0-6752 GCF_046000175.1 Rhodoplanes sp. SY1 | reverse complement strand
CCGGCCTCGCGCCGGGCATCTTCGTTTCTGGGGACTGGCTTTTCAGGTCACCGAGACGACTGAGCGCTACGTAGCTCGGTCATCCCGGGGCGCGGACCGTCAGGTCCGCGAACCCGGGATCCATACGCCCGGTGTCGGTGGCTCACGAGAGACAGGGCGTATGGGTCCCGGGCTCAGCGCTGACGCGCCGCCCCGGGACGACGGGCGATTTTGCAACGCCAGCGCCCGCGCCGATCCGCGCCGGCGCCGAACAGGAACCGACATTTAATAAATAACGGACACAATTGTCTTCGATGGAGCGGACGACCGCGCGAGCAGGACGCGAGACCGGACGCCGCGACCGGCAACGATTCACCCGGAATCGGGGATCCCTGGAGGCCAGGCTTTTCGGCCCTGTCGGCCGCGGAGCGCGTGAACGTCGATCGTGTTGTTGTTGTTGCGTTGCGTCGGAGCTCTTATCGATGTCCGCGAAGCAGGACCTCCTTGGCCTCGTTCACACGGGCCGCGAGGTACGTCGACCCCCCCTGGTCGGGATGCAGTTTCTTCATGAGCAGGCGATGCGCCCGGCCGATGTCGTCGGCGGTCGCCCCCGGCTCAAGGCCAAGGATCTGATAGGCCTCCTGTTCCGTCATTTTGCCGGAACCCGGCGCTCCGCCCTGCCCCGCGCCCGAACCACCCTGCGCGTGTTCACGCCAGCCGGGACTCCGGCGGTCCAGATACGCGGCCAGTAGGGTCCGGCTCTCGTCGTCCATGTCGGCCGACAGGCCGGCCAGCGTGGCGACGTCGAGACCGTCGAGCGGCGCGCCGGCGAAGCGGCCGGCGACGATGCGGCCCCGCATCGTGCCGCTGTCGTGATCGAGCTCCATCTCCAGGAAGGCCGAGCGCACCCGAGACACCTGCCCCGGGCTCTTCTGCGTGCGCTGCCCGAAGGTGGCGCCGCCGAACGGCAGCCAGCCGAGCAGGCCGAGGCCGGTGAGCCCGAGCGGCACGCCGAGCCCGATCTGGCCGCGCGCCACCAGGAAGGCACCGCCGCCGAGCGCCGCGACGCCGCCGGCGATGCGGGCGCCCTTGGCGAAGCCGCGCGGATCGACCCGAGAGAAGCCCTTGAGGGCGGCGATCAGAATCACCAGGACGGCGATGCCGAGCAGAAGCGTCATCGAAGCTGCTCCAAGAGGCGCACCGCGGCGGTGTTCCGGCCGGCCAGGCGATGCAGCGCGTCGCGGCCACCGCTCGCATAGGCGGCGACCGCCCGCAACAGCGCGCCGAGCTCGTGCGCCGATCCGGAGCTGAACCGGCACCAGGCACCGCCCGACAGGCGGGCGATCTCGCGGAACGCCTGCTCGGCGACCGGATCGTGCCCCTCCTGGAAGACGAAGCACGGCACCGCGGCGAGCCCAAGCTCGCCGGCGCGGGCGCAGAGATCGTCGACCGGCTCCTCCATGGCGTCGCCGACATAGACCAGCGCCGCTACCTTGGTGGCCTCGTTCTCCCGGCGGACATGCGAGAGGACCTTGCCGATCTGGGTGTGGCCGCCGCGGCAGTCGATCCGCTCCATCAGCGAGGCCAAGGCCTTCGGGTCGGAGACGAACTTCGACGCCCGGCACTCGGAGAGGCCGCGGAAATAGACGAGCTGCACGTCGAGCCCGCCGACCGCGCCGGCCTCGGCGAACATATCGGCCTGCAACCGGCAGGCCGTGTCCCAGGTCGGCTGGCGGCTCATCGTGGCGTCGAGGGCGAAGACGAGGCGGCCGCGCCCGCCCGCGACCGTGCCGGGCGCGCGGGCGGCGCCGAGCGCCTTCACCTGCGCCACGAAGGCGTCGATCTCGGCGCGCGACGAGGTTTTGGCGGGCGTCGTGTCGCGGCGAGTCGGGTCGCCGCCGGCGTCGCCGGCCGGACGGTCGGGCGACATACGGTCAGGCGTGGGTCGATCAGGTGGGTTGGACATCGGAGCACCCGAGAAGGCGGCGGCGCGGACGGGGCCGATGGCGGAGCGAAACGGAACTCCCGTGCGGAATCATGCCCTAGAAGTGGCCGCGAACGCCCGCCGGCGCAATGGCACCCGTCAAACCGCCGGGGCGACACGCCGCCGCGTCGGCGGCACGCGGCTGCGCCGAAGGCACACCGCCGCGTCGGCGGCACACTGGGGCGTCGGAGGCACGCCGCGGCGTCCGTGTCCCGGGCGCGGCGCGCAGCGCCGTGACCCGGGACCCAGGGGCGATCGCGCGAGGCAGTGCCGCAGCGCCCGTCATGCGGCCCCTGGGTCCCGGCTCTGCGGCGCCCCGGGCCTGCGGCCCGAGCCGCCTTGTCCGGGACACGCCCACCACATTGTCACTCGGCCCCCCATATACCGGAGGCTGGTGAGGGTAATAGTGAGGGTAATGCCAGCCGCCCCGACGCCCGACCCGTCATCCTGAGGTGCCCGGCGAAGCCGGGCCTCGAAGGATGCGGCCCGGGCCGTCGCCCATGCCGATCGGGCTTGCCCGAGATCGGCATGTAAGGTCGGCAAGTCGGCGAGCCGACTTGCCATGGCTCGGGCTTCGCCCGAGCACCTCAGGGTGACGTGAGAGTCAGTGTCGGCCCATGGTATTAATGGTCCCAATTCGACGCTTGGTCCCCGTGCGCCCGTCCTCCGCGCCACGCGGGCGGGCCGGAATTGACCCGGAGCGGACCGACTCTTTTGTTGGACGTAGCAACGCTCCTTGAACGCACATGAACTTGTTAAAGTGACTCTCAATTCCTAAATTACAAATCCTGCATTAAAGGTGGCGAAGATGAATGCAGCGCTCGTGGCAGCTTGCGGCTTGGTCTTGTCGACATCGAGCGCGTCTGCGGCAGATTGTGAACTTTACGTGCAAGATGGCTTGGTCTGCGCATCGACGTTGAGCCGAACACATTGCGCACATTTCACCCCAAACGGTGATTACCGTGACACGCCCCCTTATCGTTGCCTGCTCCCTGCTTTGCCGCCATCGACAGGGTGCGACAACCTGAGCATTGCCCCCAATCTTTGGCTATCGCTAAAAGCTTTTCGCGAGGGTAAGACGTTCGATATTCACCGTACGGCGGCCGCCTATATCGGGCTGGCGCGGCCCTATGATTTCTATGATGCCGCGAAGATCATTTCTTCCTGTCGTCCCACTTGTTATCCGGCTTCCGCATGCAACAATGACAAACGCCCTTGAATGACCGTTTATGCCACGCAACAGCCCTCGGCCCCTTACCGTGGTGCGAACGGCCTGCGAAAGCACGGGCGAAGGATTTGGACGGAACGCTATCCCCTCACCCCGGCGTCGGCGTCGGCATCCGCGGCAAAGTCAGCGGCCCCTCCTCGGGCGGCGCGTCGTCAAGGATCTCGTCGGTGTCGAGCGGGCGGTAGGCGCTCATGAACCACTCGGCGCGGGCCTCGGCGCGCTTCTTGCCGCGGTCGTCGAGCGGCAGGCGCAGATGCGAGAGAAGCCCCTGCACCTCGAGCCGGGCCGTGACGTGCGACAGGCTCGGGCGGGTGCCGAGCGTCTCCTCGCCGATCTCGTCCACGGCCGTGAGGCCGCGCGGAAAGAACTCGCGATAGATCACCCGCTCGGCAAACCCCTCGACGAAGCGGAAGCCGAGCCGGCCGGCGAGCCGGCCGAGCCCCTCGCCGACCAGACGGCGGTTGCGCGAGCCGAGCGTCGAGAGGCGATTGCGCACCACCACCCAGTCGGTGGTCTTGCCGTCGACGATGCGGCGCTGGCGGCGCGCCTCGCGCACCAGCTCCGCGTAATGGCTGGTGGCGGTGATCTCGAAGGTGTGCGGATCGACGGCCGCCAGCACGTCGAAGTCGAGGAACGAATCGTTGAGCGGCGTCACCAGCGTGTCGGCCATCGAATGGGCGAGCCGCGACAGATAGGTGTCGGCGCCGGGCGTGTCGACGACCAGGAAGTCGTGCCGGTGCTCGATCTCGGTGACGGCCTCGGCGAAGCGGCCGAACTCGGCCGTCTCGTTCTCGTCGACGCGGGCGCCCTCGCTGCGGGCGATGCAGAAGTGCAGCGGGATCTCGAGCGGCTGGCCGATCCGGTGGCCCCACAGGCGGCGACGCTCGATGTAGTGGGTGAGTGTCGACTGGCGCGAGTCGAGGTCGATGGTGGCGACCCGCTGGCCGGCCTTCATCAGCGCGACGGCGAGATGCATGGCCGTGGTCGACTTGCCGGAGCCGCCCTTCTCGTTGCCGACGACGATCACATGGGCCGAGATCGGGCTCCGCCGACGCAACTCACGATGATCCGGATCCGACCACATAAACGCCTCCGTGCCGGGCGATTTTTGTTTTGATCGGACCCGGGGGTCAAGTTATCTCTCCGCCGCGCGGCGAGTCGTGAACAGATCACGGTTATCGGCGCCACGATCGCGCCGTCGACCCGGCGCGGATCGGCTGGCGTCTCCAGGCCTCCGCCGCCCGCCGGAACCGATCAGATGCCGACCCGTCCTCCCGTCGCCCGCACGCCTGTCGCCCGCACCCCTGTCGCCCGCACGTTGAAAGTCCTGGATCGCGCCCTCGCGCGCTTCCGGGCGGCGGGCGAGACCGTCGCGCTCGTGCCCACCATGGGGGCGCTGCACGACGGCCATCTGACGCTGGTGCGCCAGGCCCGGCGCAAGGCCGACCGGGTCGTCGTCTCGATCTACGTCAACCCGGCCCAGTTCGCCCCGACCGAGGATTTTTCCAGCTATCCGCGCCGGCTCGCCGCCGACGTCGCGGCGCTGGCCGAAGCCGGCGTCGACCTCGTCTGGGCGCCCGACACGGCGGTGATGTATCCGGACGGCTTCGCGACCCGCATCGCGCCGGAAGGCCCGGCGCTGGCCGGCCTGGAGGACGCCTTCCGGCCGCACTTCTTCGGCGGTGTCGCCACCGTGGTGGCGAAGCTGTTCGGCCAGGTGCGGCCCGACATCGCCGTGTTCGGGCAGAAGGACTATCAGCAGCTCAAGGTGGTCACGCGGCTGTCCGCCGACCTCGATCTGCGGGTGAAGATCATCGGCGTGCCGACGGTGCGCGAGAGCGACGGCCTCGCCCGCTCGTCGCGCAACGCCTACCTGTCGGTCGAGGAGCGGCAGCGCGCTCCGGCGCTGCATCGCGTGCTCGCCGACTGCGCGACGAAGATAAATGCGGGACGGCCGATCCGCGCCGTGCTGGAGAGCGGGCGCAAAGCGTTGGCGCGCGAGGGGTTCGCGGTCGATTATCTGGAGGCGCGCCACGCCGAGACGCTGGCGCCGGTGCGCTCCCTCAAGGACGGCCCGATCCGCCTGCTCGTCGCGGCCAAGCTCGGCACCACGCGGCTGATCGACAATCTCGCGGTGTGACCATTTCGGGTCGATCCGGTCTCCGTCATTCCGGGGCGCAGCGAAGCTGCGAACCCGGAATCCAGCGGCGACCTCGGAAACCTCGGCTGGATTCCGGGTTCGGCGCTGCGCGCCGCCCCGGAATGACCACCGAATGCCAGACCCGCGTCCCGCCGTCTCAGAGCGGCAACGGCTCGTCGTCGATCATGACGATCTCGCGATAGGCGAGGTCGGCGGCCGGGGCGCGCGGCCGCGACGGTGGCTTGATCAGCAGCTGCTCGAGGTGGTGCGGCGCCTGCTCGTGGGTGAAATGCACGGCGAAGCCCGAGCCGAAGCGGCGCACCACCCGGCCGACCACGGTGCCGACCGCGAGCGGCATGCCGATCGGCGGCCGGAGATCCGCCGACACGGCGACGCCCGAGGCGGACATGTCGATGACGAAGCACGGCATCACCGTGCCGTCGGCGAGGATCAGGGTCGAGTGCGGGTTCACCGGCACGATGCGCTTGTGCTGGCGGGTGTTGGGGGCGACGTCGCGCTGGTGCTTGTCGAGCCAGTCGAGCTTCGCCTCGAGCCGGTCTAGCGTCTCGTTGTCGGCCACGATGCTCATCGCGAAGCCGCCGTAGAGCCGGCGCAGCACCTTGCCCTCGAGCTTGCCGAAATCGTCGAAATACGTCGTCACCGGCTCCTCGACATTGCCGATGACGGGGCCGGCCAGCATCATGCCGTGGCGCGAGATGTTGACCAGCCGGCAGGCGAATTCGGGCTTGGTCCCGTCGACGGTGCGACGGCGCGGCAGCACGTAACGACCCGGCAGGCTGACGACGACGCGGATGTCCTGCCGGCGCTCGGCCGTCGTCTGGGTGTGCGGCGGGTCGTTCCGTTGCAGCATGCGGGTGCCCGAGCGTCGGAGGCTAAAGGCTTCTACGTAGCCATCATAACCCGCGCTAATCAAAAGTTCCAGCAGATGACTGGACGAGGGAAAGACTTAGATTGTGCTTCAGGTTAATTTCGGCGAGCATTTGCGCCGAATTTTAAGAAGAATGGCAGATCTCGTTGGCATAGACGTAGGTGTCGACAGTCGAACGGTAACTTGAAACCGGATTAGCCCAACTCCGGCCGATCACAGGAGCCCGAGCGTCCGCAGCTCGCGGCACGCCAGCCCTGGAACGCCCGGTACGGACGCGGCACCACCGGCACCACCTCGGGCGCCAGCACCAGCCGGCAGCGGCCGACGCCCTCGCCGTCGACGAAGGGCTCGACCCGCAGCAGCGTCTGGCGGCACGCCATCTCGCCCCGGATCACCCAATACAGCGAGCCGCCGGCGAGAAGCTCGTCGGCGCGCTTCGGCACCATGCGGGTGACATGGGCGTGCTCGCGCGCGCTCCCCTTCGGCCGCTTCGCGAGCCGCTCGCGGATCCAGTCCTCGAGGTCGGCGATGC
>NZ_JBEOMB010000172.1:0-25034 GCF_046000175.1 Rhodoplanes sp. SY1 | reverse complement strand
GGGTTCGAACGGTCGTCCCACACCCCGGCCACGACGAAAGTCGGCCGCTCGAACGCGAAGATTCGGCGGACCCGGTTCGGTACAGACGGTCTTATGGCAGGGGCCTCCGGCACTGGCTCTCATCGTCATCTTGAGGTGGCTGCGCGAAGCGCAGCCCTCGAAGGGCGACGGCATCGATCTCGGGCTCGCCCGAGATCGACAGCATTCAAGCCAAGTCGGCGACGCCGACTTGGCTGGCCGTATCGTTCGAGGCCCGGATGCGCCGGGCGCCTCAAGATGACGGGGCAGGGCTCGAGGCCGTTGGTCTTACCACCCGTGCCAGCTGTCGTTTCTGCCGCGCGTGCCGAAGCAGGCGTCCGCCGCGATAGCCGAGAACACCGTCGTCGGGAACGCCGCGCAGCTGCGACTCAGCGATAGGCCCAGCGGCAGCGCATCTTCGGGACGATGACGGTGCCGCTCGGGCGGTTCTCGATGTCGAGCCAGTCCTCGCAGACGCGCACCAACGGGCGCCGCGGCGTCACCTCGAGCCGGGTCGGCGCGCCGGCGGCGCGGCGGGCGCGGGCGGCCTCGCGCTCGTAGGTCGCGGGCGGCGTGTAGTAGCCGCCTGACTGCGCCGCGGCCGTGCCATCGCCGAGCAGGCCCGGCACGCTCACGCCGATGGCCACCACGCCGATCGCAATCACCCCGGCCGAGACGCTGATGCCGCGCATGTCCGCCCTCCTGTCCCCGTCGAAACCTCGCGCAACCGCGCGTGTCGTGTCAATCTCGGACGACCGGGGGCGACGAAGATGCGCCGCCTGTGCCCGCCGGGCCGCATCGCGCCCGTTCCATTCGGTCCAGCTGCTTCGAGATGAGCAAGAACCCGTTGTCCGACCCGCTCGCCTGGCGCACCGTCGCAGCCCCGTCGCTCGCCGAGTTCGAGGTCATGGCCCGCGACGTGTACGCCCGGCTGCCGGCGCGGTTCCGCGCCATGTGCGAAGGCCTCGTGATCCAGGTCGACGACTTTCCGACCGACGAGGTCCTGGACCACATGGGGCTGGAAAGCGAGTTCGATCTCCTCGGCCTGTTCCAGGGCATCGGCCTGCCGTTCCGCTCCGACAGCGCGCCCGTCCAGATGCCCAACATGATCTGGCTCTACCGGCGCCCGATCCTCGACTACTGGGCCGACCACGAGGAGACGCTCGGCGCCATCGTGGCGCACGTCCTGGTGCACGAGATCGGCCACCATTTCGGCCTCTCCGACGACGACATGGCGGCGATCGAGAAGGCGGCCGGCTGAGCCGGGCGCCAGCGCTCCACTTTCACGTCTCGGGTGTCGCGGGGCTTCCGCCGGCGCTGCCCGCTCCCCATCTCGAAGGCACCCCCGGCGCCGTGGCGCCTTCGACGGAGACCGACCATGCCTTCGATCGTCCGCCTGCGCGCTCGCCCGTGGTCCGCCCTCGCTGCGTCATTGGTGCTCGCCGCTCTGGTGCTGCTGGCGCGGCCGGCCCTCGCCCATCACGGCTGGGGCTCCTACGACGCCGACAAGCCGATGACCGTCGAGGCGACCATCGACGAGGTGACGATCGGCAACCCGCACGGCAGCCTCTTTCTCGTGCATGGCGGAAAGCGCTGGGAGATCGTGCTCGCCCCGCCGTCGCGCATGAACGCGCGCGGTGCCACGGCCCAGGTGGTCGCCAAGGGACGTCCCGTGAAGATCTACGGTTATCCGCGCCGCGACGGCACGGCCGAGATCCGCGCCGAGTGGATCGAGATCGACGGCAAGCGCTACGAGCTGCGCTGATCGTCATCGACGGCGCCGACGTGACCGAGCTCTGGGCCGCGCTGGAAGCCTCCGGCCTCGCCGCGCAGGTGCGCGAGTCGACGATCCTGTATCCGGCCGCCAATGTCCTGCATGTGCTGGCCGTGTTGGTGTTTTTCGCCCTGATCGCCGCCATGGACCTGCGGATTCTCCGCGTCCTGCGCGGCCCGGCGCCGGCCCGCGTGGTGGCGCAGCTGCGCCCGGCCGCGACCGGCGCCCTGACCGTGATCGTCGCCACCGGGGTGCTCCTCTTCCTGCCCGAGGCGACCCGGATCGTCCGCAACCCGGCCTTCCTGGCCAAGCTCGCGGTGATCGGCCTCGCCGTGATCAATCTCGCGGCGAACGATGTCGCGTTGCGGCGCGGCGGCGACCGCTCGGTCGCCGTGCAGGCGACCGCCGGCATCTCGCTCGCGTCGTGGCTCGCGGTCGCCGCGCTCGGGCGGTTGATCGCCTATGTCTGACGGGCGTTGGCGGCTCCGCGTCCAGCGTCCTCCGGCCGGCTTGACCCCGGGCCGGCGAGCGTCCATCAAGCAGGCCTCGTACAAAGAAAAGCCCGATCGCAGGACGACCCGCATGGACAAGTTCACGGTTCTCGAAGGCATCGCCGCGCCGCTGCGGACCATCAATGTCGACACCGACGCGATCATCCCGAAGCAGTATCTCAAGACCATCAAGCGCACCGGGCTGGGCACCGGCCTGTTCGCCGAGAAGCGCTTCCGCGACGACGGCTCCGAGAATCCGGACTTCGTGCTGAACAAGCCGGCGTACCGGGCCGCCACGATCCTGGTCGCCGGCGACAATTTCGGCTGCGGCTCGTCGCGCGAGCACGCGCCCTGGGCGCTGCTCGACTACGGCATCCGGGCCGTGATCTCGACCTCGTTCGGCGACATCTTCTACAACAACTGCTTCAAGAACGGCGTGCTGCCGATCCGCGTGTCGCCCGAGGATCTGGAGAAGCTGTTCGACGACGCCGAGCGCGGCGCCAATGCGCGGCTCACGATCGATCTGGAGAAGCAGGAGATCCGCGGTCCCGACGGCGGCTCAATCCGGTTCGACGTCGATCCGCACCGCAAGCACTGCCTGCTCAACGGCCTCGACGACATCGGCCAGACGCTGGAGAAGGCGAGCAAGATCGCCGGCTTCGAGGGCAAGATGAAGGAGCAGCGCCCCTGGGCGTGACGCCGCGGGCGTGACGTTGCGGGCCGACTGAGCATCGTGCCCCGGACAAGGCGCGTCGGGCCGAAGGCTCGATGCGCCGCAGAGCCCGGGCCTAGGGGCGGCACGACGGCCGCTTCCCCATCCCCATCTTCTGTTGTCGCATTCCTCCGTCGCTCTGGGTCCCGGTTCGCGGCGCATTGCGCCGCGCCCGGGACACGAGACCCTTGCCAGGGCCGTTCAGGCAGAGGGCGACCTCGGGATCCTCCTCACAGCCCTTCGAACAGCGCCGTCGACAGATAGCGCTCGGCGAAGGACGGCAGCACGGCCACGATGGTCTTGCCGGCGAACTCCGGCCGCGCGCCGATCTTCAGCGCCGCCGCGACCGCGGCGCCCGACGAGATGCCGGCCGGGATGCCCTCGTAGCGGGCGAGCGCCCGCGCCGTCTCGAAGGCGGTCTGGTTGCCGACCGTCACCACCTCGTCGATGACGCTGCGATCGAGCACGTCCGGCACGAAGCCGGCGCCAATGCCCTGGATCTTGTGCGGCCCCGGCTTGCCGCCGGACAGCACCGGGCTGTCCTCCGGCTCCACCGCGATGATCTTCACGGACGGCTTGCGGCTCTTCAGCACCTGGCCGACCCCCGTGATGGTGCCACCGGTGCCGACGCCCGACACGAAGGCGTCGATGGCGCCGCGGGTGTCGTTCCACACCTCCTCGGCCGTGGTTCGGCGATGGATGTCGGGGTTCGATGGGTTCTTGAACTGCTGAGGGATGATGGCGTTCGGCGTCTCGGCCGCGAGCTCGCTGGCGCGGGCGACGGCGCCGCTCATGCCCTGCGCGGCCGGGGTGAGCACCAGCTCGGCGCCGAGCAGCGCCAGCATCTTGCGCCGCTCGATCGACATCGACTCGGGCATCACCAGGATCAGCCGGTAGCCGCGCGACGCCGCCACGAACGCGAGCGCGATGCCGGTGTTGCCCGACGTCGGCTCGATCAGCACCGAATCCGGCGTCAGCCGCCCTTCCGCCTCCAGCGCGTCGATCATGGCGACGCCGATGCGGTCCTTGACGCTCGCGATCGGATTGAAGAACTCGAGCTTGGCCAGGATGGTGGCCTTGACGCCCTGGAGCTGCGGCAAGCGGTTGAGCCGCACCAGCGGCGTGTCGCCGATCGTCTCGGTGATCGAGTCGTAGATGCGTCCGCGACCCGCGGTCCGGAACTCGGACGACGACTCCGGCTTCAGCGCGGCTTCGGCCATGGCAGTTCTCCACCTGAGCAGTTCGACTGGCGGACGGGCCGGCGGCCCGTCGGTCGCGAGCAGGAATAGAATATCTGTCTTCCCCGGACAACGTGCGGTGGGAAAAACGAAAAATCCTGCTCCGTCCAATTGCGGGGAGGGGATTTCGGTCTCGCCGGGCCGGGCCTGGAAGACGATTGTCCCGCCGCCGGGAAACGCCCGTGCGGGGCCTCGGGTTCGCCCCGCGGAGACGCGGCCGGCGGGCTGCCGCGCCGCGCGCTACTCGACGACGATCTTGACCTTGTCGCCCGGCTTCACCGTGTCGGTCGGCCCGAGCCCGTTGAGGGCGCGGAAGCGCTCGACCTGCCGGTCGAGCAGCGCCATTCGGGCGGCGAGCTTGTCCACCGTGTCGCTCGGCCGCACCGTGACGACGCGCAGTCGCAGCGGCCGCGCGTTGCGGGCCTCGGCGAGCGACAGCCGGCGGATCGAGCCGACCGACTCGCGGAACGCCCGGTCGATCTCGGGCGTGCGCGTCTTGCTCGCGAAGACGAAGCGGTAGACCTCCGCGCCGTTCTTCACCAGCACGACGCGGAACCACCAGGGGGCGCTCTTGGCGGTCGCCGTGACGGCCGGGAAGCCGCCCGCGGAGGTCTCCTCGACCGAGCCCGGCTCGATGTTCTCGATCCAGCCGGCGTTCAGATAGGCGGTGAGGCTCTGGTCGGCGGACGGCCGCACGATGTCGAGCCGCAGCGCCGGATCGCCGCCGGCGCGGTTGCCGAGCACGGCCTGGGCCGTGTTCTCCAGCGTGAAGCCCTCGGGTGCCGTGAAGGTGAAGCCGAGCTTCGGGTGGATGAAGCGCCGGCCGCGCACGAAGCCCTCGACCGGATCCTCGCCGTAGACGAGGCCGTCGATGGCGGCCAGGAAGGCGTCGCGGTCGCGCGACCCGGCCGGATGCTGTCGCGCATTGGCGAGCGCGTTCTCGATGCGCTCGGGCGTCGCCGGATGCGAGGAGAGAAAATCGAGCGAGCGCGGGTCGCTGCCGCTCGCCGAGCGCAGCGTCGAGAAGCGGCCCATGGCGGCCAGGATGCGGGGCGCGCCGTGCGGGTCGTAGCCGGAGCGCGACGCGATGCCGACCCCGATGCCGTCGGCCTCGAACTCCTGGGCGCGCGAAAAGCTCGCCAGCGCCAGCTTGGTCTTGGCGAGCGCCAGCGCGCCCGTCGTGTCGGTCGGGTCGGCGGCGGCGCTCGCCATCGCGACGCGGCGCGCCTGGTCCTCGCGGATCGCCGCGTGGCGGGCCAGCACATGCGCCATCTCGTGCGCCAGCACGGCGGCGACCTCGGAGGTGTCGTTGGCGAGGCCGATCAGCCCGCGGGTGACGTAGAGATCGCCGGTCGGCAGCGCGAAGGCGTTGACGGCGGGCGAGTTGAGGATCGTCACCTTGTAGCGCAGGTCGGGCCGCTCCGAGGCGGCGACGAGCTTGTCGACCAGGGCGGCGAGCGTCGCCTCGAGCTTGGCGTCCCGATAGGCGCCTCCGTAGGACGCGAGAATGCGCCGGTGCTCGCGCTGTGCCGGCGTGAGGGGCTCCGCGACGGTGCGGCGCGGCTGCGTCGTGCTGCCGGTCTGATCGTCGAGCGTCGTGATCCACGAGGAGCAGCCGGGTAGCGCGAGGCCGAGCAGCAGCGCCGCGGCGAGCCGCGCCCGCGCGCCCCGCCACGCGCCTGCGCCGGGTCGCCGTGCCGATCTCCCGCTGCGGGTCCCGTCCGACCTCACCGTTCCACCCCTGCGACGCGGCCTGCGCCGCGCCGGATCATCGTGTGCCGCCGTCCCGCGGCCGATCCTCGTCTTCCGCCCGGGGCGGCTGCGGGAGATCCGGCTGCGGCCGGCCCTGCTGCGCCCGGTCCTGTTCCTGTCGCGCCCGGACCTGCTGCACGTCGTCCTGCCGCACGCGATCCTGCCGCGAGGGCGTGGATCCCGCCCCGTCGAGCGCGAGCTGCTCGGCCCGCACAATCTCGATCCGTGGCCCGCCGCCGCGCTGCTCCACCACGCCGCGGACCTCGATCCGGCGGCCGGCCAGCCGGCCGGGAACGAGCCCGGATGCGGCGAGCGTCCGCTCGATCCGCTTGGGGATCGTCGCGGCAAAGGCCTCCGCCCACCGGCGACCGAAATTCAGGTAGATCGTGCCGCCGCTCTCGCGGACCGAATCGATCTGCCCGACGACGACGGCAAACCCACCGCGCCGCTTCAGAATTTCGGCCGGCCGCTCGGCCGGCACCGCAGCATAGACGGGGTCGGACCACAGGCCAAGATTGGCCGCCCGCGCGGCCCGTTCGGCGGCCCGCAGCGCCGGCAGGCAGGCCTCGTCGTCGACCCGGGCGGCGACGCGCGCATGGCCCTGCGCCAGCAGGGCGAGCTGGAGCGGGACGGGCGGGAGCGGGTTTGGCGGGACCGCCCCGGGCGGGCCGCCCTCCGCCGCCGCCCAGGCGACCATCCGGCCCCAGCGGTCGGCGACCGGCCGGCCGCCGGGGGCCGTGGCCGGGGCGAGGACGACGGCCCGCCCCTCCGCCGCGACGGCGAGCGCCGTCCGGGCCGCCCGGCCGGCCGGCGTGTCGGCGGGGGCCACCTCGAGACCGGCGAGCAGCACCTCGCGGCCGTCGGCGAGCAGCAGGGTCCGCCCGTCCGGCACGGCGACGACCGTCCCGCCGCCGATGGCGGTCGACGGGACACCGGCGGAGCCGCAGGGGAGGGTGGTTGGCTCGGCGACGGCAGGGCACGGGCGGAGCGCCGGCAGCATCGCGAGCGCCGTCAGGGCCGCCGTCGCAGCCCGGACCGACCATCGTGGCCATGGACGAGGCAGTGACACGAGCGAGTGCTCCGTGCTCGGGCGCGACGCCCTGCGGCAAGGCGCGTTTGGGCCTCGCGTATCGGCGTTGCGCTTTGGCCTCGCGTCTCGGCCTGGCGTCTCGGCCTCGCATCGCGCCGTCCGCCGCGCCCCTCCGGGGACGCATCGCCACGCCGCATCCGGCAGGATGCACACCGCCTGCGATTATGCTAGTCGGAGGCCGTCGGTCCCGTAGCTCAGCCGGATAGAGCAGCGGTTTCCTAAACCGAAGGTCACAGGTTCGAGTCCTGTCGGGACCGCCATCGTCCAACCGTGCTCGGGCGTCCAAGCGTGCTTGGTGAAGCACCAGGGGCGGAGATGCAAAAGGAGCCCTCCCGGCGGGAGGGCTCCTTGCTCGTATGCCGGGCTCGTCGGTGTGGCGGCGTCCGCGGCACTCGCATCGTGCGCCGGCACGGTCACGCGGCCGCCGTCGGCACGGTCACGCGGGCGCCGGTGTGGTCACTCGGCCGCCAGCTCCGGGCCGCGGTTGGCGGCGAAGAACTTCAGCGCGACCTCCGGGAACAGCGCGAAGGAGAGCACGTCCTCCAGCGTCGCGTCCGGATAGCCCTTCTCGGCGAGCTTCTTCCGCAGGAGCTCCATCTGGGGCGCGATGTCGTCGGCCGGGCGATGCTCGATCATCTTCTGGCCGGCGATCACCTCCTTCATCACGTCCTGGATCGGCGCCGGGGTGCGGCCATAGGCGCCGCGCGCCAGATCCTTGATCTCCTGCGGCACCACCTTGTAGCGGCCGAGGATGACGTTGAAGGCGGCCATCGAGCCGACGATCTGGCTGGTCGGCGTGACGAGCGGCGGATAGCCGATCTCGGCGCGCACCCGCGGCAGCTCCTCGATCAGCTCCGGATACTTGTCGGCCTTGCCCTGCTGCTTGAGCTGGTTGAGGAAGTTCGACAGCATGCCGCCCGGAATCTGGAAGGTCAGCACCTTGGTGTCGATGTCGATCGCGGTGTTGAGCTTGAACGTGTCGGCCAGATCCTTCTTCACCTTCCGGAAGTGGTCGGCGATCGGATAGAGCTTCTCCTTGTCGATGCCGGTGTCGCGCTCGTGGCCTTCGAGGGCCGCGACCAGCGCCTCGGTCGCCGGCTGCGAGGTGCCGAGCGCGAACGGCGACAGCGCGCAGTCGACCACGTCGGCGCCGGCCTCCATGGCCTTCAGATAGGTCATCGACGCCATGCCGCTGGTGTAGTGGCAGTGCACGTCGACCGGGACGCCGAGCTTCTCCTTGATGGTCTTCACGAGGTCGTAGGCCGTGTAGGGCGCGAGCAGCCCGGCCATGTCCTTCAGGCAGATCGAGTCGGTGCCGAGATCGACCAGATCCTTCGCGACCTTCAGGAAGTTCTCGGTCGTGTGATACGGGCTGATCGTGTAGACGATGGCGCCCTGCACGTGCGCGCCGGCCTTCTTGGCGGCCCGCATGGAGACTTCCAGATTGCGGGTGTCGTTGAGCGCGTCGAAGATGCGCACCAGGCCGATGCCGTTGTCGACCATCCGCTGCACGAAGGTCTCGACCACGTCGTCGGCATAGTGGTTGTAGCCGAGCACGTTCTGGCCGCGCAGCAGCATCGAGATCGGCGTCTTCTTGATGTACTTCTTCAGCGTGCGCAGGCGCTCCCACGGATCCTCGTCGAGGAAGCGCAGGCAGGCGTCGAAGGTGGCGCCGCCCCAGGCCTCGAGCGCGAAGTAGCCGATCTCGTCGAGCTGCTCGAGCATCGGAATCATGTCCGACGTGCGCATGCGGGTCGCGGCGAGCGACTGGTGTCCGTCGCGCAGGACAGTTTCGACGATCTTCAGAGGCTTCTTGGTCGTCACGAGGCGCTCCCGCGTTTCTCAGGGCCGTCACGAGCCGTCACGAGCGGGCCGCGGTGTCACGGCGCGCGATGCGACGGCGCGGCGGCGCGGATCCCGATCCCGGTCTCGGCGCGAGTTAATAACGCGGGACCGTCTCGGCGCAATCCGCTCCGAGCGTGGTTCTGACATGAAAGGCGATTATTGCAGTGCGGCTACGGGCTTCCGCGAACAGGGGAAATGCGCAGATAGACCCGTGTCGCCACTCTGCGACGCATCCTCTGCGACGGCATCGTGTCGCATGCCGAAACACGCATGTGATTTTTGCCGCCGAGTCATGGTGCCACGTCATGGCGTCGGCTCGTCGTGCCATTTCATGGCATCGGTTGATGGTGCCACGTCATGGCGCCGAGTCGATGCGGCGACTAGGCGCAGCGCGGTCGGCCAGGTGCGGCATACCCCTGGCGCCGACAGGTGCGAGACGTCGGCCGGCGCTCCGCGGTGGGCGCCGTCGTCGCTCGGGGCGCGCGGGCGCGGGCGAGCGAAGGCGCGCCTGTCGGTGCGAGCCGTGCAAGACCCCGCCGGTGGCGTCACGGAACGCGGCGTGCCCGATGCCGCTCGCGGCTCGAATCTGCGCCAATGGGAATCTGCGCCAATGGGACGGCTTCGTCCCGCCGGCCTTCCGTCCCGCGATCGATACTCGCCAAGATTGTGGGCAGCCGCCCATCATGATGCAGCGCAATATTCAATGGACCGAAACCATTCTGCACTGCACCAGGGGGCGCCGCCGCTTCAGGCGCCGTTGCCGCGGCCCGGCACCTTGACACTGTCCATGGCGGTTCGCGTGGCGGTCTCGCCGAGATCCTTGAGCTGCTCGGTGAGCACCTGCATCTGGGTCTGGACGAACTCGGTCTGCATCTTCACGACCTCCTGGATGTCCTTCGCCTGGACCACCCGCTGGGCGAAGTCGAAGGCCGAGATCACATTGCGTTCCGCGAAGTTCATCGCCTTCTTGCTGATCCCCTGGGCGCCCACCTGGCTCGCCTTCACGCGGTCCTCGAACGCCGAGACGGCCTCCTGAGCGGCCTGCATGTAGTTGTTGAACGCGAGCTTCGCCTGCTCGACGCTGCGCTCGGCGACGGCGCGCATCTCGGACGGGATCTCGAAGGACGGGGTGGTGCCTTTCATCATCTTCCTCTCCTACGCCGGCGGGCTCATCCGGCCGCCTGAACCATGATCATTATTGCACTGCAACATGAGAATGGCAAATCGAAAACAACCCGTACGGGATTTTCCCGCTCTGGTCGCGGCCGACTCTGCGGCAACCCAGGAGCGCGCCCGTTAACGTTAGCGATCGGTCGACGGGGGGCAGCCTCCGCTCCGGCGTGGACGCCCGCGAAGGCGCCATTTATTAAGGGTTTGTTTACGATGGGGCGTAACGCCTCGGCGAGGCGTGTGGCGCGACATCCGGGGACGACATCCCGGTCGCGGAATGTGGGCGCAGCGGATGGGAGATCGGTCGGCCGACCTTTCGGCACTCCTCAGACACCGGCTCACGGTCCATGCCGTGGCGGCGGTCCCGGTCTGGCTGTGGTCGACCGACGCCACCCGGCTGCTCTTCGCCAATGCGACCGGGGCGGCCGTGCTGGGGGGCGGCTCGTTCGCGGACCTCGCCGCCCGCCGCTTCGATCCCACCGACCCGGCGATCGCCCAGGTGGAGCGCCTGGCCGCCACCCTCTATCCGTCCGGGACCACGATCCTGCAGCGCCTGCGCGGCTTCGGCGCGCCGCTCGGCCGGGCGCTCCTGTGCGCCTGCACCCGCGTGACCGTGGACGGCCGCGGCGCCGTGCTGGTGGTCGCGCAGGAGCCGGCCGGCCCGCGGCTGAGCTTTTCGGAGCGTGTCCGCCGGCTGTGCGCCGCCTACGACCTCCCGATCGCCGCCTTTGCGGCCGACGGCACCCGGATCGCGACCAACCCGGCCGGTGCGGAGGCGTCCGGTGGCGCGACGCTCGCGGCGCTCGGCGTCGAGTCGCTGGTCGCCCGCGCGCTCGCCGAGGGCAGCGCCACCGGTGACGGGCCGTCCGGCCCGGTCGAGATCGTGCGGGTCGGCGAGGGCGCCGAGACGGCGCTGCTGGTCCGGCTGCCGCCCGCGCCCGCCGTCGCGCCGTCTGCCGAGGCGCTTTTCGACGCGCTGGCGGCCGCCCCCGGCGCCGATGATGCCGAAACCGCGGCCGAGACACCGGACGTCGCGGCCTCCGATGCCGTGCCGCCCGAGGCGCCGGCCGTCGGCGACGCCGAGGCCGAATCCTTGGACGCGGAGCTTTTCGAAGCCGAGCCGATCCGGGACGAGGCCCCCGAGCCCGAGCCGGTCGTGACGGTGGCCGATGAGCCGGCCGCGGCGGACACGCCGGACCCGGCCGAGGCGTCACCCGTCGCCGCCATCGAGGATCGCGACGAGCACGAAGCTGCACCGGCCGCGCCTCGCGACGACGAGGCGGAGTGGCGCGACGACGTCGACGCGGACCCTGCCAAAGCCCCGGACGATCGCGGCGCGATGCACGCCCCGACCGGCGGGACCGGCACCGAGACGCCGGCCTTGCGCATCGACATGCCGGCGGCGACCGAGCGGCGCTACCCGCTGCGTTTCGTCTGGCAGATGGATGCCGAGGGGCGCTTCACGCTCGGCTCCGACGAGTTCGCCGAGGTGATCGGGCCGCGCGTCGCGCTGGCGCTCGGCCGGCCGTGGCGCGAGATCGCCGCCGCGCTCGGGCTCGATCCAGAGGGGCGGGTGCTGCGCGCCGTCGAGACCCGCGACACCTGGAGCGGCATCGTCGTCTCGTTCCCGGTCGACGGCAGCGAGGAGCGGCTCGACGTCGAGCTGTCCGGCCTGCCGGTGTACGACCGCGCCCGCACCTTCCTCGGCTATCGCGGCTTCGGGGTCTGCCGGGACCTCGGCCGGCTCGCCGATTTCGGGCGGCTGCGCCGCGCCCCCGTGTTCGCGATCGGCGAGGCCGCCACCACGGCCGCGACGCCCGGCACCGGCGATCGTCCGGACCCGGACGCCCCCGAGAACGTGGTCCGCTTCCCGGTGCCGCCGGAGGCGCGGCCCGCGGCCGCCGCGCTCACGGCCGGCGAGCACAACGCCTTCCACGAGATCGCCCGCCAGCTCCAGGCCCGCCTGGGCGGCCGGGCCGACGCACCGTCCGCGGCCGGTGGCGATCTCGCCGATCGGCCGTCGGCCGCGTTCGACACCGCCACGCGGGCCGCGGAGCCGGCCGTCGGCGCGGCGTCGGCCGGTCTCGGCGATGCGACCGGGCTCATCGACCGCATGCCGGTCGGGGTCCTGGTCTATCGTCACGACGAGCTCCTGTTCGCCAATCGCAGCTTCCTGGCGACGACCGGCTATCCGGATCTCGACGCGCTCGCCGCCGCCGGCGGGCTCGACAGCCTGTTCGTCGCCGGGGACGCCGATCTCGCCACCACGCCCGGCCCGCAAGGCCAGGCGCTCGCCATCCTGACCCGGCGCGGCGACCGCAAGCCGGTGGCGGCGCGGCTGTTCGCGATCGGCTGGAACGGCGAGAGCGCCTTCGCGCTGGTGCTGGCGGCGGCCGGCGAGGAGCGCACGCGGGCCGGCGATGTCGCGCTCCGGCGCGCCGAGGCGACCATCCGCGAATTGCACGCGCTCCTCGACACGGCGTTCGACGGCGTGGTCGTGCTGACACGCGACGGGTCCATCGTGTCGGCGAGCCACAGCGCCGAGGTGCTGTTCGGCGCCGAGGTCGGCGGCCTCGCCGAGACGCCGTTCGTCAATCTGTTCGCCGGCCAGAGCCGCGAGGTCGTCCGCGACACCCTCGCCCGGGTGCGGCGGAGCGGCCGCGTCGCCCTCGACGCCGGCCGCGAGGTGACGGGCGCGGTGCGCGGCGGCGGCGCCGTTCCGCTCGCCATGACCATGGGGCCGATGAGCGACGGCAGCGACCGGCTGTGCGTCGTCTTCCGCGATCTCACGGCGCATCGGACCGGCGTTTCGCCCGGGACCGCGACGGTCGCGTTCGAGCCCGCCGGAGCGCCCACCGGAGGGCCGGCCGGCGAGCGCCGGCCCGCCACCGGACAGGCGCCGGACGGACCGAGCATCGGCGACCCGGCCGGCTTCGTCGCCAAGCTCGGGCACGGCCTGCGCACCCCGCTGACCGCCGTGATGGGATTCGCCGACCTGATGCTGGAGGAGCGCTACGGCCCGATCGGCAACGAGCGCTATCGCGGCTATCTGCGCGACGTGCGCACCGCCGCCCAGCAGATGGCCGGGCTGATCGAGGACACGCTCAGCCTGTCGCAGGCGGAGAGCGGCACGCTCGAGCTGACCTTCGTGTCGGTCGACCTCAACGAGACCGTCCAGGCGGCCGTGAAGAGCATGCAGCCGCAGGCGAACCGCGAGCGCATCATCATCCGCTCGTCGCTCGCCCCGCGGGTGCCGCCGATCGTCGCCGACACCCGCTCGCTCCACCAGATCATCCTCAACCTGATCGGCAACGCCATCCGGCTCGGCGGCCCCGGCGGCCAGGTGATCGTCTCGACCGGCCAGAACGACCGCGGCCAGGTGGTGCTGCGGGTGCGCGACACCGGCCACGGCATGAGCCAGAGGGATCTGCAGTCGGCCCTCCAGGCGAACACCCGCGCCGACACGGCGCCGCCGGCCGGCAACGGCCTCGGCCTGCCGCTGACCAAGGCGCTCGCCGAGGCCAACCGCGGCACCTTCGCGATCACCAGCCGGGTCAACGACGGCACCCTGGTCGAGGTGACGTTCCCGCGGCCGAAGATTCCGGCCGAGTAGGTCGACGCGAGCTCAGCGCCGTCCCGCCGCAGGTGACAGCCTTCGTCGGCCCGTGTCGGCCCGCAGGGCCGGGCCCGGGATCCATACGGCCTGTCTCCCGTGAGCCACCGGCACCGGGCGTGTGGATTCCGGGCTCGCGGACCTGGCGATCCGCGCTTCGGAATGACGGGACGCGGGGATCCCTCCCGCCCTGTTTGCGTTATGCTCCGAGGTGCCGGTGCCGTGAGGGCCGGCTGCGTCCGCTCCGCGACACCCCCGCGCGGCGCCGGCCGCCATGGCCGCGCCGCCGATGCGGCCGGCCCGATCGGGGCGGGGGCGATCGGAGGCGGCGATGCGCATCCCGGTGGTCGACATCCCGGTGGTCGGCGTTCCGATGCGCGACGGCGCGCGGCGCGCGGCACGGGCCGCAGCCCGAGCCCTGCTGCTCGCCATGGGGATCTTCGCCGCGGCGCTGTCGGTCACGCCGCCGGCGCGCGCCGCCGAGGAGGTCGACCTGCTGCTGGCGCTCGCCGCCGACGTGTCACGCAGCGTCGACGGCCAGAAATTCCAGCTCCAGCGCGACGGCTACGCGGCGGCCCTCACCGACCCCAAGGTGGTCGCGGCGATCACGGGCGGCACGCTCGGCCGCATCGCGGTCGCCTATATCGAATGGTCGGGCGCCGGCAACCAGAAGGTCGTCATCGACTGGACCGTGATCCGGGACGCCGACAGCGCCGGCAAGTTCGCCACCCAGCTCCTCGAAAGCCCGCGCGCCTTCGCCGATCGCACCTCGATCTCGGGCGGCATCGACTTCTCGGTGGCGCAGCTCGACCGGGCGCCGTTCCCGGCGCGGCGGAAGACCATCGACGTGTCGGGCGACGGCACGAACAATTCCGGCCGCGATGTGACGGCGGCGCGCGACGAGGCGGTCGCCAAGGGCATCCAGATCAACGGCCTCGTGATTCTCACCGAGCAGCCGCTGTCGTGGAATGCCGAGCACACCAACCCGGCCGGCGGGCTCGACGCCTACTTCCGCAACAACGTGATCGGCGGGCCGGGCGCCTTCGTGATGACGGCGCAGAACTTCGACTCCTTCGGCCAGGCGCTGATCGGCAAGCTGATCGCCGAGATCGCCGGCACGGCCCCGCCGACCCGGGCGGCGGCACTCGGCGGCGCGCTACGCTGAAGCCGATCACGACGCCACGCCAGGTTCGTCAAGCGAGATCGGTGCGGGCGAAGTCGTCGCCCTTGTACAGGAGGGCGACACCGAGGGCGCGGGCGCAGGCATAGGCGAAGCAGTCGCCGAAGTTCAAGTCGGCCGGATGACCCACTGCCTTGCCGAACGTGGCGCAGGCGTCGAGAGCGCGGTTCCCGATGTCGGGCGTGATCGTCACCTCCTCGGCGCCGAGATCCTCGACGAAGGCCTCCACGGCCGCGCGGGCGCGGCCGAGCAGCTCGGCCGACGGCTTCGCGGCGCCGGCCGGCCCCGCTTTGAGCCGTGCCAGGCCGAGCGCGGCCTCGAACTTGACCAGCGGCGACACGAAGAACGGCGGGTCGGTCGCGGCGAGGCGCTTGGCGATCTCCTCCCAGCCGGGTTCCCGCCCGAGGATCGCGACGACCGCCGAGGCATCGAGGAACATCAGCGCTCGTCCCACATCGCATCGGTCCAGGCCTTCATGTCGAAGGTCGGGTCGCTCGGACCCATCGCGTCGGCCAACGCCTGCGCGCGGGCGAGACGATCCCGCACCGGCAGGGTGCGGCGCGCCTGCGCGAGCTGGGCCAGGAGGGCGTTGCGCACCGCCTCGGTCTTGCTCCGGGCGCGGGTGAGGCGCCGCACCTCCTCGGCCAGCGCATCGACGGCGGGATCACGGATGAAGAGCGCCATGAGATATCTCCAGAGAATATTTGTATATCTCGCTTTGGATATATTCTCGACCCTTCGCATCGATCGACCGGCCTCGGACGGCGCGGCCTGACGCCGCGCCCAGTCCGGCTAGTCGAACAAGGCCTGCATCGGTGCACCGGCAGGACACGAGAATTTTGATGGAGGTTGTAAGGGTTCCAATCTCGGAATCATTCCAAGCCTATGACGGATCGGGAGAATTCCTTGACGTGCCGGGCCCCGCACCTCTAGCTCACGGCAGGTGTTCGCCGACACGTGCCCTCAGTCCCCGTCAGGAGCCTGCCATGCCGACGCGCCCGCGCTCTTCGTCGTCCGCCCGCCTCTCGTCCGTCATCGTCGCCGCGGTGCTCGTCGCCGTCCCGTCGGCGGCCCTGGCCCAGGCCGGCGAGGTGAACGTCTACACGTATCGCGAGGCGAAGCTGGTCGCGCCGCTGTTCGAGGCCTTCACCAAGGACACCGGCATCAAGGTCAACACCATCTCGGCGAGCAGCGGCCTCGAGCAGCGCATCGCCACCGAGGGCGCCAACAGCCCGGCCGACGTGCTGCTCACCGTCGACATCGGCCGCCTCAAGGAGGCGATCGATCTCGGCGTCGCCCAGCCGATCAAGTCCGACGTGCTCGACAAGGTGGTGCCGGCCCAGTACCGCGATCCGAACGGCCTCTGGTACGCCGTCTCGGCGCGCGCCCGCGTCGTCTACGCCTCCAAGGCGCGTGTCGCCCAGAACGAGATCACCTACGAGGAGCTGGCCGATCCCAAGTGGAAGGGCCGCGTCTGCATCCGCTCGGGGCAGAACATCTACAACAACGCGCTGTTCGCCGCCGCCGTCGCCCACTACGGCGAAGCGAAGGCCGAGGAGTGGCTGAAGGGCCTCAAGGCGAACCTCGCCCAGAAGCCGTCGGGCGGTGACCGCGAGGTGGCGCGCGACATCGCCGCCGGCAAGTGCGACATCGGCGTCGGCAACACCTACTACTGGGCGCTGATGAGCGAGCGCGAGCCCGACAAGAAGGCCTGGGCCGAGGCCACCAAGGTGATCCTGCCGACCTTCCAGGGGCACGGCACCCACATGAACGTGTCCGGCGTGATCCTCGCCAAGAACGCCCCCAACAAGGCGAACGGCCTCAAGCTGATCGAGTGGCTGGTCGGCGAGCAGGCGCAGAAGATCTATGCCGACATGAACTTCGAGTATCCGATCCGGTCCGGCGTCAAGCCGCATGCCGTGATCGCCGGCTATGGCGAGCTCGCCGCCGATCCGCTGCCGATCGCCACCATCGCCGAGAACAAGAAGAAGGCCGCGACCCTCGTCGACAAGGTGGGCTTCGACAACTGAGCACGCGAGCGGTCACGCTTCTCTCACGTCGTCATGGCCGGGCTCGTCCCGGCCATCCACGTCTTTGCGCGGCGACGGGCCGCAAAGCGGATGCCCGGCACGAGGCCGGGCATGACGGAGGAGAGGTTGGCGCCGGCGCGCCACGATCGATCGAGCTCGGTGCCTCACGGTCGGATGGCTGGTCGCGCTTCCAATCCCGTCTCCGCCTCAGCCACCCTCTCGCCTGGCTGCTGCTCGCCGGGCTCGCGGCGCTCGTCGCGACGCCGCTCGCGAGCCTGCTCGCCATCGCGACGCGCGGTGATCCCGAGCTGTGGCCGCATCTCGCTGCCTATGTGCTGCCCGACGCGATCCTGACGACCGCGCTGCTGCTCGCCGGCATCGCGGCACTGACCGCGCTGATCGGCGTCGGCACCGCCTGGCTGGTCGCCGTGCACGACTTCCCGGGTCGTTCGCTCATGGCCTGGCTGCTGCCGCTGCCGCTCGCCTTCCCGACCTACATCGTCGCCTATGTCTATGCCGACACGCTCGACACGCTCGGGCCCGTGCAGGGCGCGCTCCGCTGGCTGCTCGGCATCGCGGAGCCGGCCGGCTCGCTGCTGCCGGAGCCGCGCTCGCTCGGCGGTGCCGTCGTGATCATGAGCCTGGTGCTCTATCCGTATGTGCATCTCGCCATGCGGGCGAGTTTTCAGGGGCGCAGCGCCGTGCTGATCGAGGCGGCGCGGCTGTTCGGCGCGAGTCCGTGGCGGATCGCCCGCACCATCACGCTGCCGATGGCCCGCCCGGCGCTCGCCGCCGGCCTCGCGCTGGTGCTGATGGAATCCCTCAACGACATCGGCGCGACCGAGTATCTCGGCGTGCGCACCCTGACGCTCGCCGTGTTCACCACCTGGCTCAACCGCGGCAGCCTCGCCGGCGCCGCCCAGATCGCCGTGGTGATGCTGGTCGTCGTCGCCGTCCTGATCGCGCTCGAGCGCCACGCCCGCCGCCACCGCGTCGTCGCGGCGAGCAGCGCCGACGCGCGCACCTGCCGGCGCCTGCCCCTCGGCGGCGCGGCCGGGGTGCTGGCGCTCGCCGCCTGCCTGCTGCCGGTCGGGCTCGGCTTCGCCGTGCCGTTCGGCTTCCTGCTGCGCGAGGTCTTGACCCGCGGCCTTCTCGTCGGGTTCGACCCCGATCTGGTCCGCCACATCGGCTCGACCGTGATGCTGGCCGGTGCCGCCACGGTGCTCGTGCTGGGGCTCGGCTTCGGCGGCGCCTTCGCGGCCCGGCTGATCCGGCGTCGCCGCGCCGGAGCCCTGCTCGGCGCCGCCGGTCTCGGCTACGCGGTGCCCGGCACGGTGCTGGCGCTCGGGCTGCTCGGCCCGCTGGTTGCGGTCGACGAGGCGATCGGCGGCGTGGTGCGGGCCGTCACCGGGCACGGCGCCGGCCTTCTGCTCGCCGGCTCGGCCGCCGCCGTCGTCATCGCCTACACGATCCGGTTTCTCGCCATCGCCACCGGCTTCGCCCAGGCGGCGCTGACCCGGCTGCCGGTCGAGCTCGACGACGCCGCCGCCTCGGTGGGCGCGCGGCCGCGCCGCGTCGTCGCCGCCGTGCATCTGCCGCTCACCCGGCCGGCGCTCGTCGGCGCCGCGCTCCTGGTCTTCGTCGACTGCCTGAAGGAGCTGCCCGCGACCCTGCTGCTGCGGCCGCTCAACACCGAGACGCTGGCGACCTATGTCTACCAGTTCGCCACCCGGGGCAGCTTCGAGGAGGGGGCGCTGGCCGCCCTGCTGATCGTCCTGGTCGGCCTCGTCCCGGTGATCCGCATGGTCCGGCTCGCCGACGATCTCGACCCGGACGCGCCGCTCGCGTAGCATCGTGCCGCACCTGCAGCATGGAACGGGCCGGCGGCCGGGCGAGAGCCCGCGCGGGCCGGAGCGAGACACGACCGGGAGGCGATCGTCGGGGCTTCGGCGCGCCACCGGCGATTGATCGGAACGACTGTAAGAACTTGCAATTCCGTCATCCGAACGGCCATGTCGCGCGCCGGCGCCCCGGTCCGCGACGGCGAGCAAACGGCGGTGGGATCATGAGGGTGGGAACATGAAGAAGGTCTATGCGGACCCGTCGACGGCCTTGGCAGGGCTGTTGAAGGACGGAATGACGATCATGTCGGGCGGCTTCGGCCTGTGCGGCATCCCCGAGAGCCTGATCAAGGCGGTGCGCGAGTCGGGGGCGAAGAACCTGACCGTGATCTCCAACAATGCCGGCGTCGACGGCGTCGGGCTCGGCATCCTCCTGGAGACCCGCCAGATCCGCAAGATGATCTCGTCCTATGTGGGCGAGAACAAGCTGTTCGCGCAGCAGTTCCTGTCCGGCGACCTGGAGCTCGAGTTCAACCCGCAGGGCACGCTCGCCGAGCGCATCCGGGCCGGCGGCGCCGGCATCCCGGCCTTCTACACCAAGACCGGCGTCGGCACCGTGATCGCCGACGGCAAGGAGGTGCGCGAGTTCAACGGCGAGAAATACGTGATGGAGACCGGCCTCGTCGCCGACGTCTCGCTCGTGCACGCCTGGATGGGCGACACCGAGGGCAACCTCGTCTACCGAAAGACCGCCCGCAACTTCAATCCGATGATGGCGACCGCCGGCAAGGTCACCATCGCCGAGGTCGAGCACCTGGTCGATCCGGGCGACATCGAGCCCGACCGCATCGTCACGCCGGGCATCTTCGTCCAGCGCCTGGTGCAGGTGCACGCCGAGAAGCACATCGAGCAGCGGACCACGCGCAAGCGCAGCCTGGCCGAGATGCCGGCCGGCGCCGGGGAGGAAGTGTGATGGCCTGGACCCGCGACCAGATGGCGGCCCGCGCCGCCCGCGAGCTGAAGGACGGCTTCTACGTCAATCTCGGCATCGGCATCCCGACGCTCGTCTCCAACTACATCCCGGAGGGCGTCAAGGTCGTGCTGCAGAGCGAGAACGGCATGCTCGGCATGGGGCCGTTCCCGTACGACGGCGAGGAGGACGCCGACCTCATCAACGCCGGCAAGCAGACCATCACGGAGCTGCCGACTACGAGCTACTTCTCGTCCGCCGACAGTTTCGCGATGATCCGGGGCGGCCATATCGACCTGTCGATCCTGGGCGCCATGCAGGTCGCCGAGAACGGCGACCTCGCCAACTGGATGATCCCGGGCAAGATGGTGAAGGGCATGGGCGGCGCCATGGACCTGGTCGCCGGCGTGAAGAAGGTGGTCGTGGTGATGGAGCACGTCGCCAAGGACGGGCCGAAGCTCCTGCACCGCTGCAACCTGCCGCTCACCGGCGCCAACGTGGTCGACATGGTGATCACCGACCTCGCCGTGTTCACCATCGACAAGCACGGCCCCGGCGGCATGACCCTGATCGAGCTCGCCGACGGCGTGTCGCTCGACGAGGTCAAGGCCAACACCGAGGCGACCTTCAAGGTCGGCTCCGCCAAGGCGGCCTGAACGGGCGGCGCTGCCGAGCGTCCGGCTCCGCGTCGCGCGTTTGGACGCTGCGTCCCTCGGAGGCTGCGTGCCCCGGACAAGGCACATCGGGCCGCAGGCCCGGTGTGCCGTAGAGCCGGGGTCCAGGGGCGCCACGGAAAGGTGGACCGACCTGGGCCCGCCGAATGGTCGCGTGAGGCGCCTCGCCCGATCGCCCTGGGTCCCGGGTCGCGGCGCGATGCGCCGCGCCCGGGACACGAGGCCCACCACGGGTAGGGCGCCGATGGGCGTCGCGGTCGTTTCGGACCTCGCGCTCGCTTGTGTGTTTTCCAAAAAGCCCTGCCGGTGCCGAGCCTTGAGCGAGTCTTGCCGGCCACGAAAGGGTCACAGAGATCGCGCAGGGTCGCGCCGTTCCGCCGTCATTGGCCGGCCCAACCCGCAAAACATCGGACCCGTGCTGCCGTGAGCGTTCCCACCGGCTTCAAGCGCCTTGCCGCCGCCGTCTCCGCGGTGGTGCTGGGCGGTCTCGTGGTGCTCGGGCTGGCGTCCTATCTGGTGTCGGTCGATGCCGCCCGCGACGCCGTGACGGGCGAGGTGCGGGCCGTCACCGGGCTGGAGCCGACGGTGCGCGGCACCTCGACCCTGTCGATGTTCCCGTCGCCCCGCATCGCGCTCGGCGACGTCGCCCTCGCCGGCTATGCCGAGGACGACTCGCCCTTCGTGGCCGAGGCGCTGGTCGCCAATGTGCGCTGGCTGCCGCTGCTGCTCGGCCGCATCGAGATCGCCGACATCGCCCTGGTGCGGCCGCACATCACGGTGCGGTTCGATGCCGACGGGCGCTCCAACTGGTCGCCGCTGGTCGCGACGCTCGCCCTGGCGATGCGGCCCGACCCGCGCGCCGAGCCCCGCTCCCTGTCCTTCTCGGAGATCCGGATCACCGACGGCACCGTCGTTCTGGTCGACGCCGGCCGCGGGGTGAGGGAGGCGCTGGAGCGGGTCGAGCTGTCGCTCGCCTGGCCATCGATCGCCAAGAGCTTCGCGGCCACCGGCCGGGTGACCTGGCGGGACGAGCCGCTCGACCTCGCGCTGGCGATCGCCGATTTTCCGGCGGCGCTGGTGGGCGAGACCTCCGGCCTGAAGCTGCGTGTCGGCGGGGTGCCGCTCAAGGCGGCCTTCGAGGGCGCCATGAGCCTGCGTCCGAGCCTCAAGATCGACGGGACGCTGGCCGCCGACGCGCCGTCGCTGCGCGGTGGGCTCGGCTGGGTGTCGGGCCGGCCGTTCTACGGCGTCGGCCTCGGCCGCTTCGCCCTGAAGGCCAAGACCAACGTGGTTAGCGGCACGGTCGCCCTGTCCAGCCTCAACATCGAGCTCGACGGCAACGCCGCCGAGGGCGTGCTGACCTGGGGGCTGGCCGAGCGCCGGAGCCTGCAGGGGACGCTCGCCGTCGACACCCTCGACCTCACCCCTTACGCGGCGGCGCTGCGGCTGATGGCCTCCGATCAGCGCGCCTGGAACCGCAAGCCGCTGTCGCTCGACTGGTTCGACGACGTCGACCTCGACCTCCGGATCTCCGCCGCCCGGGTGCTCACCCCGCAGACCCGCTTCGGCCGCACCGCGATGGCGGCGACCCTGCAGAACCAGCGGCTGGTCGTCACGGTCGGCGAGGCGCACGCCTTCAACGGCGTCGTCACCGGCTCGCTCGCCCTCGACAAGACCGCCGACGGGGCGGCGGTCCGCTCCCAGCTCTCGTTCCGCAATGTCGACCTCGAGACCTGCCTGTCCGAGTTGATCGGCGTGCGGCGGCTGGAGGGGAAGGGCAACGTCCTGGTCAGCCTCGACGGGGCGGGGTCGAGCGTCTTCGGCGTCACCCGCACCCTCAACGGTCGCGTCTCGCTCACCGCCGCCAACGGGGCGCTGGTCGGGGTCAATGTCGAGCAGCTCCTGCGCCGGCTGGAGCGTCGCCCGCTCGGCGGCGGCGCCGACTTCCGCTCCGGCCGCACGCCGTTCGACAGCCTCGCGGTGGTCCTCAAGGTCAGCAACGGCACGGCCCAGGCCGAGGATGTGCGCCTCCAGGGCACCAATGTGCGGCTCGCCGTGGCCGGGACGGCCTCGGTGCCGAGCCGCGAGCTCGACCTCACCGGGACGGCGAGCCTGCTGTCGCCCATGCTCGAGCAGCCGCCGACCTTCGAGCTGCCGTTCTTCGTCCAGGGCAGCTGGGACGACCCGATGATGCTGCCCGACACCCAGGCGCTGATCCGCCGCTCCGGTGCGGCGGCGCCGCTGCTCGATTCGCTCTCGGACAAGCGCACCCGCGACGCCGTCCGCTCGGCGATCGACCGGCTCGGCGGTGGCGACGGCGCCGCCGTGCTGCGCCGCCTCGGCATTCCGGCCCCGGCCCCGACCGCGGAGCCGGCTCCGGCCGCGACGCCTGATCAGGCCCCGGCGGCCGAGCAGGGCACGCCGACGCCCGAGCCGACGCCCGAGCCGACGCCGGTGCCCGACGCCCCGGTCGCCGAGGTGCCGACCCGCTGAAGCCTCTCCCCTCGGGCCGACCCCGCTCAGCCCACCCCTCGAGTGCGCTTGCTGTATGATGGCGCGCCGCGAATCGGTCGGTCGCGCGCCGTCGCGCAGGGGTGGAGCCCGGGGACGATGTGGAGAGTGCTGCACACCGTGGCGAAGATCGCGGTCGCCTCGCTGATCGTCGGGACCGTGCTGGCGCATTTCGGCATCACGCTCGACGCCCTGGTCGGCGAGCTGGGCGTCTCGCCGGAGCGGCTCGAGCAGGCGATCCGCCGCGCCGTCGCCGTGGTGCTGCCCAACCTGCTGCTCGGCGCCGTGATCATCGTGCCGATCTGGGCGCTGATCTACATCCTCCGCCCGCCCGGCCAGAGCAGCGAGTGATCTCGTATCCGATGCCCTTGAATCGGCTCGTTTCTCCGCTCGTCCCCGCGAAGGCGGGGACCCAGGAGCGGGCGGCAAGTGGCCCCTGGATTCCCGCTTGCCCGGGAATGAGCGGAGGGTGGTGCAGGCGCACGGGCCTGTTCAGGTCGCCTCGCGCCGCTCCGCCCGGCGGGTCGCCAACGACGCAAGGATCACGACCAGCGCCGTGACGGCGATGAAGATCGTGCACACGGCGTTGATCTCCGGCTTCACCCCGAGCCGCACCTCCGAATAGATCCGGATCGGCAGCGTCGTCGCGCCGGGGCCGGACGTGAAGCTCGCGATCACGAGGTCGTCGAGCGACAGCGAGAAGGCGAGCAGGAAGCCGGCCGCGATCCCGGGCGCGATCACGGGCAGGGTCACGATGAGGAACGTCCTGAGCGGCGGGCAGCCGAGATCCTGGGCGGCCTCCTCCAGGCTGCGGTCGAAGCCGGCGAGGCGCGACTGCACGACGACGGCGACGAAGCACATGGTCAGCGTCGTATGGGCAATCGTCACGGTGGCGGCGCCGCGCTCGAAGCCGACCGCGACGAACAAGAGGAGCAGCGACAGGCCGGTGATCACCTCGGGCATCACCAGGGGCGCGTAGATCATCGCGGCGAAGGGCAGCCGGCCGCGGAAGCGGCCGAGCCGGGTCAAGGCGAGCGCCGCGAGCGTGCCCAGCACGGTGGCGAGCGTCGCCGAGGCGAGCGCGATGCCGAGCGAGGTCAGCGCCGCCTCCTGCAGGGCGCGGTCCTCCAGCAGCGCCACGTACCAGCGCGTCGAGAAGCCGCCCCACACGGTGACGAGCCGCGAGTCGTTGAACGAGTAGACGACCAGAATCAGGATCGGCACGTACAAGAACGCGAGGCCGACCGCGAGCGACACGAGATTGAAGCCGGAGAGGCGGCGCATCTCAGCGGCCCTCGCGGATCTGGCGCGACTGCAGCGCCTCGTAGGCCGCGATCGGCCCGACCAGGAGCACCAGCAGCACGACGGCGATGGCCGAGGCGACCGGCCAGTCCTTGTTGGAGAAGAACTCGGTCCACAGCGTCTGGCCGATCATCATGGTCTCCGAGCCGCCGAGCAGATCCGGGATGACGAACTCGCCGACGATCGGGATCAGGCACAGCAGGCACCCGGCCCCGATGCCGGGCAGGATCAGCGGGACGGTGACGAGCCAGAAGGCTCGTCCGCGCGGGCAGCCGAGATCGGCCGCCGCCTCCATCAGGGTCTCGTCGAGCTTCTGCAGGCTCGCATAGAGCGGCAGCACCATGAAGGGCAGGTAGGAGTAGACGATGCCGATGATCACGGCCGTGTCGGTGGCGAGCCACACCGGCGGCGTGTCGACCAGGCGCAGCGCCAGCAGGGCCTGATTCAGCAGGCCGTCGTGCTGCAGGATGGTCATCCAGGCATAGATGCGGATCAGGAACGACGTCCAGAACGGCAGCATCACGGCGACCACCAGGATCGGCTGCGCTCGCGCCGGGGCGCGCGCCATCGCATGCGCGATCGGCAGGCCGATGGCGAGCAGGATCGCGGTGGAGACGAGCGCGACCTGCAGGCTCTTCAGATAGGAGAACAGATAAAGGTCGTCGCTCGCGATCAGCGCGTAGGCGTCGGCCGAGAGGGCGCGGACGAAATCGACCACGCCCGAAAATCCCGCCGCGACGTCGAGCACGGGCGTATAGGGTGGCTGCGCGATCGCGGTCTGCGACAGGCTGAGCCGCCCGACGATCAGGAACGGCACCAGGAA
>NZ_JBEOMB010000171.1:0-3100 GCF_046000175.1 Rhodoplanes sp. SY1 | reverse complement strand
CTCACCCGACGTCCGCGCTGGACGCGCGAACGTCGACCTCTCCCCGCGTGCGGGGAGAGGTGACACCCGCCTCGGCGTGAGCGACGAGCCCCCCCTCCTCGACATCGTCGATCTGAGCAAGTCATTCGGCGGCGTGCGGGCCGTGGACGGCTTGAGCTTCCAGGTCGCGCGGGGCAGCATCGTCGGACTGATCGGGCCGAACGGCTCCGGCAAGACCACGGCGCTCAATCTGATCTCCGGCGCCATTCCCCCGCGCGGCGGCGAGATCCGGCTCGCCGGCGTCGCGATCACGGGCCTGAAGCCGGACCGCATCGTCCATCGCGGCGTCGCCCGCACGTTCCAGCTCGTCCGCGTGCTCGGCGACCTCTCCTGCGCCGACAACGTGACGGCGGCGATCGCCTTCCGGAAACACCCGCTGTGGGGCGATAAGGCGCGCCACGAGGCGACCGCCCTGCTCGCCCGCATCGGCCTCGCCGGCCGCGACGCCGAGCCGGCCGCCAATCTCACCTACATCGACAGCAAGCGGCTCGAGCTCGCCCGCGCGTTGGCGCTCGACCCGAAGCTCCTGCTGCTCGACGAGTGGCTCGCCGGCCTCAACCCGACCGAGCTGCAGGAGGGCATCGCGCTGATCGCCTCCCTCAAGCGCGACGGGCTCACCATCGTGATGGTCGAGCATGTGATGGACGCGATCCGCTCGCTCTGCGACCGCTGCGTGGTGATGAACACGGGAAGGAAGATCGCCGACGGCACGACGGCCGAGGTGCTGGCCGATCCCGAGGTGGTGCGGGCCTATCTCGGAGGCGCCGATGCTGAGGATTGAGGATCTATCGGTGTCCTACGGCCGCCACCGCGCGCTGGACGGCGTGGCCCTGACGGCGGGCGCCGCCGAGATCGTCGTCGTGCTGGGCGCCAACGGGGCCGGCAAGTCGACGCTGTTGAAGACCATCGGCGGGCTCCTCGCGCCGCATCCCGGCGCCAGCATCGTGCTGGACGGCGAGCCGCTGACCGGCCGTCCGGCGCACGGCATCGTCGAAGCGGGAATAGCGCTCGTGCCGGAGGGGCGCGGCATCTTCGGCGAGCTGACGGTGCGCGAGAACCTGCAGCTCGGCGCCTATCCGGCGCGCGCCCGCGCCGGCGAGAAGGCCAATCTCGACCGCATCCTCGCCCTCTTCCCGCGGCTCTCCGAGCGGATGAGCCAGACCGCCCGCACGATGTCGGGCGGCGAGCAGCAGATGCTCGCCATCGGCCGCGCCCTGATGTCGGCGCCGAAGCTGCTGCTGCTCGACGAGCCCTCGCTCGGCCTGTCGCCGCGGGTCTGCCGCGAGCTGTTCGCGGCACTCGCCCGCATCAGGGCCGACGGCATCGGCATCCTGCTGGTCGAGCAGAACGCCGCCGCGAGCCTGGCCATCGCCGATCGCGGCTACGTGGTCGAGACCGGCCGGGTCACGCTCGACGGACCCGCCCCGGCCCTGCGCGAAAACCCGGCCGTGCGCCGCGCCTATCTCGGACTGCCAGCACCTGCTACGTCCTCCCCCGAGGGCAACACCCCCCAGCCGACGAGGTCACCGATGCTCGACGTCACCATGATGGTCAACGACAAGGACACGTCCGCCGCCGCCGGCCGCACCTTCGAGCGCCTGAACCCGATCACGGGCGAGGTCGCGAGCCGCGCGCCGGCCGCGACGGTCGCCGATGCCAACGCCGCCGCCGACGCGGCCGCGGCGGCCTTCCCGGCCTGGTCCGAGATGGGGCCGAACGCGCGCCGCGCCATCCTCAACCTCGCCGCCGACAAGCTGGAGGCGCGCGCCGAGAACTTCGCCGAGGCGATGACGGCCGAGATCGGTGCCGCCGCGCCGTGGGCGCATTTCAACGTGCACCTCGCCGCAGGCATGCTGCGCGAGGCGGCGGCCATGACGACCCAGATCGCCGGCGAGGTGATCCCCTCCGACGTGCCCGGCCTCGTCGCCTTCGGGCACCGCCAGCCGGTCGGCGTGGTGCTCGGCATCGCGCCGTGGAACGCGCCCGTCATCCTCGGCGTGCGGGCGCTCGCCATGCCGCTCGCCTGCGGCAACACCGTGGTGCTGAAGGCCTCCGAGATCTGCCCGGCGACCCACCGGCTGATCGGCGAGGCGCTGCACGACGCCGGCCTGCCGGCGGGCGTCCTCAACGTCGTCACCAACGCGCCTGAGGACGCGCCTGCCGTCGTCGAGGCGCTGATCGCGCATCCGGCCGTGCGCCGCGTCAACTTCACCGGCTCGACCCGGGTCGGCCGCATCGTCGCCGAGATCGCGGCCAAGCACCTCAAGCCGGTGCTGCTCGAGCTCGGCGGCAAGGCGCCCTGCATCGTGCTCGACGACGCCGATCTCGACGCCGCCGTGGCCGGCGCCGCTTTCGGGGCGTTCGCCAACCAGGGTCAGATCTGCATGGCGACCGAGCGCATCGTGGTGATGGAGGAGGTCGCCGACACCTTCGTGAAGAAGCTCGCCGCCAAGGCGGCGGCGCTGCCGGCCGGCGACCCACGCAAGGGGCCGGTCGTGCTCGGCTCGCTGGTGAGCCGCGAGGCGGCCGAGCGGGTCGGCGGGCTCGTCCAGGACGCGGTGGCGAAGGGCGCCGAGCTGCTCGCCGGCGGCAAGATCGACGGCACCATCATGAACGCCACCGTGATCGATCGCGTCACGCCGGCGATGCGGCTCTACAGCGAGGAATCGTTCGGACCGGTGGTCGCGGTCGTGCGGGTCGGCAGCATCGACGAGGCGGTGCGGGTGGCGAACGACACCGAATACGGCCTCTCGGCCGCGGTGTTCGGGCGCGACATCCCGCGCGCCATGGCGGTGGCGCGGCGGATCGAGTCCGGCATCTGCCACATCAACGGACCGACCGTCCACGACGAGGCGCAGATGCCGTTCGGCGGCGTGAAGGCGTCGGGCTACGGCCGCTTCGGCGGTCGCGCCGCCATCGCCGAGTTCACCGAGCTGCGCTGGATCACGGTGGCGACGACGCCGCGGCACTATCCGTTCTGATCACTGTCACTCACGCCGGCTTTCACCTCTCCCCGCGTGCGGGGAGAGGTCGACGTTCGCGCGATCAGCGCGGACGTCGG
>NZ_JBEOMB010000170.1:0-2384 GCF_046000175.1 Rhodoplanes sp. SY1 | reverse complement strand
ACCTGTTCGGCCAGGCCGAGGTGGTGTTCTCGGATGGACCGCTGCGGCCGGCCATCGCCGCCTCGATGGCGATCCCGGGCCTGCTCCGCCCGGTCGAGTACGGCGGCCGCGTGCTGGTCGACGGCGCCGCGGTCGATCCCCTGCCCTTCACCCAGCTCGCCGGCCGGGCCGACGTGGTCGTGGCGGTCGACTGCTCGACCGCGCCGCGCGAGAACACCGCGGTGCCGGAGGCGTTCGACTCGGTGTCCGCCACCATCACGCTGATGGGCCATGCCCTCGTCGCCGAGAAGCTCAAGCGGGTGCGCCCCGACCTGCTGATCCGCCCCAACGTGGCGATTTTCCGCCTCCTCGACTTCCTCCAGGCCATCGCCATCATCCGGGCCGGCGAAGCCATCAAGGAGGACATCAAGCGGGATCTTTCAGCGCTGCTGGAGGGGTGACAGTTCTCGTTTTTGTAGGGTGGGTTAGCGCCGCAGGCGCGTAACCCACCGAACAGCGCCGAGCCTAATACTAGGCCCCACATCAAGAATTGCGTATCGTTCCGGACCGCTACAGTCGGGAGCTGCAGAGAAATCGGGAGCAGCGGAATGATCACATTGTCCGAGGAGGAATTGGCTCGCGACCCAGACGCGGCGTTGGCGGCTTCGAAAAGCGGACCAGTCTTTTTGATCGAGGGCAAGCAGATCGCCTACGTCCTTCTCTCGATTGATGCGTACAATCGTCTAGCAGGCGAAACCGATCCGGACGAACCGCGGGTTAATAGCGAGGAAGGCCAGGATCCGAAACTGTCTAGGCCATAATTTCGCGTCCATTCCTTCGCGACAGAGGGTCGGGACAATTTTTTGGCCGTGATCTGTGGGGACGACTGGCGAAACTGGGGGAGCCCCTGGACGCCGAGCGAAGTCGCGCGGGTTATATGGATAGTCATGTTGATTCGCAGAGAAAGGATCACCATGACGTCCCCCGGACGAAATCGCCTAATAAAGAGCGTTCGGTTCCTGAGAAAAGAATGGCGGGTATTTTTCGCTGCCGCTGTCTCGATTGCCGTCGAGCTCATCCGGAAGCTTTAATCGGACCGGCGTCTGCGGAGAGCCCACGGTGGGTTACGCGCCTGCGGCGCTAACCCACCCTACGAATCGGCCCCTCACCGCCGCGCCTTGAAAAACCCCCGCAGCAGTGCGGCCGCCGCCGTCTCGCCGATCCCGGAATAGACGTCTGGGCGGTGGTGACAGGTGGGTGACGTGAAGAGCCGGACGCCGCTCTCCACGGCCCCGCCCTTGGGGTCGCCGGCGGCGTAGTACAGTCGGCGGATGCGGGAGAAGGAGATCGCCGCCGCGCACATCGGGCAGGGCTCCAGCGTCACGTAGAGGTCGCAGTCGGGCAGCCGCTCGCTGCCGAGCGTCGCGCAGGCGGCGCGGATCGCCAGCATCTCGGCATGCGCGGTCGGATCGCGGTCGGCGAGCGTGCGGTTGCCGGCGCGCGCCACCACGGCGCCGTCGCGAACGATCACGCAGCCGATCGGCACCTCGCCGGCGTCGCCGGCCGCGCGCGCCTCGGCGAGCGCCAGGTCCATGAAAGACGTCAAAAGCTCGTTCCCGCGCGCGAACTCTGCTATCAGGCTCGCTCCTTATCCAAGATCGAGACCATGCCGGACAAGCCCGAAGAGACCGCGCCCGACCACACCGCGCCCGCGCAGCGCCCCGCCCCGCCCGACGGCGAGCGCATCGCCAAGGTGATGGCGCGCGCCGGCCTGTGCTCGCGCCGCGACGCGGAGGCATGGATCGAGGCCGGCCGCGTCGCCGTGAATGGAAGCGTGATCACCTCGCCGGCCCTCGACGTCACTCGTAAGGACCGCATCACGGTCGACGGCGAGCCGCTGCCGGCCGCCGAGCGCACGCGGCTGTTCCTCTATCACAAGCCGGTCGGCCTGGTGACGACCAGCTTCGACCCCGAGGGCCGGCCGACCATCTTCGACTCGCTGCCCGAGGACCTGCCGCGGCTGATCAGCATCGGCCGGCTCGACATCTCCACCGAGGGCCTGCTGCTGCTCACCAACGACGGCGGCCTCGCCCGCCAGCTCGAATTGCCCGCCACCGGCTGGCTGCGCCGCTATCGCGTGCGCGCCCACGGCGCGGTCGACCAGCGTGCCCTCGACGCGCTCAAGAACGGCCTCGAGGTCGACGGCATCCAGTACGGCCCGATCGAGGCGACGCTCGACCGCAGCCAGGGCGCCAATGTCTGGATCACCATCGGCATCCGCGAGGGCAAGAACCGCGAGGTCCGCAACGTCCTCGACACGCTCGGCCTGCAGGTGAACCGGCTGATCCGCGTCTCCTACGGCCCGTTCCAGCTCGGCGAGCTCTTGGACGGCGACATCGAGGAGG
>NZ_JBEOMB010000169.1:0-12564 GCF_046000175.1 Rhodoplanes sp. SY1 | reverse complement strand
CGCCGTCGGCGCCGATCACGGCGCGGCCATAGAGCGAGGCCGGCAGCATGGCGATCAGGACGAAGGCCCACTTCAGACGTGGCGTGGTGGCGACCGCCAGGGCCGAGACGACCGTGAAGGTGGCGAGGCCGGCGAGCCGCATCACGGCGACCATGGTGACAAAGTCGAGGCCGAGCCAGTTCGCGATCGCCGCGGCCAGGATGTGCGGCGCGTAGGCGATCGCGGTATAGCCCTCGCTGCCTTCGAAGGGGACGAACACCGGATCGCGCGGCGGCGGCGGCCCCGTCGACGCGACCGCCCCGGCCCGCGCCCGGTGCTCGTCGAGCACGCTGCGGAAGCTGAAGCCGGGCGTCCAGATGTCGTGGCGATGCGCGTTGAAGAAGGCAAAGTCGTCATGCAGATCGGCGGGGACGAAGACGCCGCGGCGGCCGTTCACCTCGGTCGAGGGAAGGACGACGCCGTGTGAATAGGCGAAGACGCGGGCGAAATGGGCCTGCTCGTCGGGACCGCGCATCGGCGGATTGAGCATGATGCACGCCGTTCCGAACACGACCGACAGGATCACGACGACCTGCGCCGGCCGGATCATGGCCCAGCGCAGCCCGGCCCGCAGCCACCGCGTCGGCGCGCCTTTCCCCCACGCGCGTGGCGACGGCGACCCGGCGGCCGTCACCCTTGGAAGTGCGGAGCTGTCCGTCATAGTTCGGCCGACGCGATCACCACCAAGCCGCCGACGATCAGCGCGAGCCCGGCCCAGTGCGCGACACCGATCCGCTCGTCGAACAAGGTGGCGCCGGCGAGCGTCACCATCACGAAGCTCAAGGCCATGTAGGGATAGAGACGGCCGAGCGGTGCGCTGCGCAACAGATGGATCCACAGCAGCGTCGCTCCGCCGTAGATCGCCAGCGCCGTGCCCCCCAGGAGGACGACGTCGCGGCCGAGCAGGGGCGATCCGCCGGCGAGCGCCAGCGCGACCCGCTTGAACAGCACCTGGCCCGTCGCGACGAGGACGACGCTCACGACGGCGCCGAGATGGACGGTGAGCGACATGAGTCCCGCGTCAGGCTCTGGTGACATGACAGAGATAGAACAGGTTCAGATCCGTCGACGGAAGGCCGGTCGGGTACCAGGTCTCGCGGAGCGTGCCGTAATAGTAGCGCAGGAACACGACCAGATTGCCGATCGGGTTCACGTGCTCGCGCGCCATCCAGTAGTCGTAGGCGATGCCGGCCCGTTCGGCATTGTCGCGCGGACCGAGACTGCGGCCGAGGCGCCAGAGGAGGCCGGGATCGCACGGCAGCAGGATCGACATGGTTCCGCCGGGTGCGAGCACCCGGTGCCATTCGCGCAAAACCTCGTGCGGACGATAGAGATGCTCGAGCACGTGGCACGCGATCAGCCGGTCGACGGAGCGGTCCGGCAGCGACAGTGCAGTGGCGTCCTCGCGCCCGACCTGCACCTTCTCGCGCAGTGCGGCCGGCAGGGCATCGCGGGCGCGAGCCAGCCGGATGTCGTTCCAGTCGGTCATTCGGTACGACTCGAAGCGGTGCCGGACATGGCCGAGATGCTCGCCGGCCCCGGCGCCGACCTCGAGCACGGAGCCGAAATGCGTCGCGGGACCGAACGGCCGCTCGAGCGCTGCGTGGCCGCGTCGCATGAACCGGGCCGACAGCGTCGATCCGTAGTTCAGCGAGTCGTAGGCGTCGGCGAGGCGTCGGTTGTAGATCTCGATGTCCGGTTCGGTGCGCATGTCGGTTCCTCGGGGGGCGAGCGCGGACGGGATCGGAGGCTGCTGCTCCACGCGGTCAGTCGGGGGTGCAGCGCGGCTTCCGGCGCCGACTGGATGTCGTGGGCCAGGAAGGCGAGCAGGAACTGCACCCCGAGGATCACCGTGACGCCGGCCAGCATCACGGTTCCTGAGCTCGCGACGGTCGGGCTCGCGCCCCAGTGCGCGAGCCCGAACGCCGAGCCGAACAGCAGCAGCGTCAGTCCGGCGAGGAGCTGCACCGACGCCAGGCTGAAGTCGCGGAGAAAGTAGTTGTAGGCGATGCGCTTGCAGAAGTTGCGCAGATGGCCCAGCGCGAACGGAATCACCATGCGGGCCGGCGCCAGGCCGCTCGTCTCGTCGCCGTAGACGGCGGGCATCGGCACGTCGACGACCTTGGCCCGAAAGGTGCTCAGCCGGAACAGGAGATCGCTCTCGAAGAAATAACGCCGCGCGATGCGGTCGAGCGGCAAGAGGCGGGCGACGTCGCCGTGGATGGCGAAGTAGCCGTTGGTCGGGTCGAACGACTTCCAGTACCCGGTGGAGATCTTCGTGAGAAACGACAGGCCCGCGTTGCCGACGAGCCGGACGGGCGGCATCGCCGCCACGGCGTCGGGGTCGAAGAAGCGGTTGCCTTTGGCGTAGTCGGCCTGGCCGCTGCGCACGAGCGCGATCAGGACGGGCAGCATCGCCGGATCCATCTGCCCGTCGCCGTCCAGCTTGACGATCACGTCGGAGTCGTCCGCGAGCGCCGCGCGGATGCCCGTGATGGTCGCCCCGCCGACACCCTGGTTCCGCCCATGCCGGACGACGCGGACGCGCGGGTCGCGGCATTCGCGCGCCACGAGATCGCCGGTCCGCTCGGGGCAGGCGTCGTCGACCACGTAGATCCGATCGACCACGTCGCCGACCCCGGCGATGACGTCGAGAACGCGATGCCCGACGCGATAGCACGGGATCACCACGACGGCCGGAGCGATCCGCGACGCGCCGGGCTCCGTCCAGTCCGCGAGGTGATCCTGTGGTGCCGCCGACGGCACGATGCTGGGAACCACGGTCACGATCTGCATTCCGATGTCGTCCGGAGCGTCTTGTCGTCGACAATGTGAGGAAATCGTCTCGTGGGAGAACGTGACACCACCGGGCCGGTTCCGGTGCAGCCGGCGTCCGAGCGCGCCCGCCGGCACCGTGACTGTACGGTGCTGTACGATCTGTCGTGATCGAAGTCGTGGAGCGATCGGGGAGCGCGGGCCGCCATGGAGTTCGCCGAGGTCGCGCCGCCGACCACCGCGGCGAAGAGCCGACCGTCTCGATGGCGGTCGCCTGGGCGCGGCGCGGCCGGGGAGCGACGGTCGTGCGAACGGAACCGCGGGCTCTCCGCTCCCCTGTGTCGGCTCGGCGACCGACGTGATCGGATCGTCAGTCGCGGCCTCACGAACTCTGAGCTCGTGATGTCGCTCCGATGCAACGTGCATTGCGAAACCGCCGCAACGTCCGCTGCCGCACCATCTCTCGACTCGTCCGTGCTAGAGTTTGACGAGTAACATCGTCGCCATCAGCGACGTCGTCGCACGAGTTACGTCGTCGGCGAGCAAGATCGTACTCGGTCGCGTGCCGTCGCGTGTCTTTGCCGGGGGAAGTGCATGCGTGTCGTGATCTGCTCCAGCGCCACGCGAGCGGCCGGCCTGATCGTCGCCGGGCTCACAGCCCTGGCGGCGACCGGATGGGTGCATGCGGCCGCAGGCGACGGCGGACGACCGGAGTTCTCACACGATCACGATGCGGCGGCGGGGCGTCGACTCGCGGAACGTCGATCCGACCCCGATGGCGCGGGCCGCGCCGTCACGCCGACGCCGATCAGCACGGCGGGCGTGCCGACCACGCCGGTCCAGGACAGCGACGTCGTGTGGAGATAGCGGATGCTGAACAGATAGAAGATCTCCATCACGGAGTCGGTCGCCGGTGATCATCTTGACGGCGATGCCGGCGCTGCGGCACTCGCCCACCGCGGCGATCGCCTCCTCGACATAGGCGACCGCCGCGTCCTCGTGCGAGTGGTGCAGCGTCGCCATGAAGCGATGGCGGCTGTCGAACGGGATCTCGTCGATGCGCGGGATCTGCTTGTGCACGAGCGCGGCGTCGTGCCCCGCCTTCACGGCGAACGAGACCAGCGCCCCCCCGAGAGACGACCCGCGCCCGCTCGCTCAGCTGCGGCGGCCGATCGGCACGGCCCTGGCGAGCTCGCTCGTCCCCGCGCCTGCTCGCCCTCCCGGTCGCGCGCCTCCGTCGGCGCGCACCGGCGCGGCAGGCCGATTTGCCATGTTGGCGGCGCGGTCGGCCCAGTCGAGCGCCAGCGCGGTTCCGATCAGCACGAGGATGCCGCCGGCATTCACCGCGACGACGGACGGCGTGCTCCACGCGGCTTCGGTCAGCGCGATCGTGCCGGCGACCGACAGCACGGTTCCGAGCGCGAACACCGGCAGTGACCGCCGCCCCAGCACGGCGATCACGGCGGCCGGCGCCGCCGACAGCCAGCGGGCGCTCGCCGGGACGAGCACGGCGATCAGATAGGCAAGCGCGAGGACGTTGACGACGCGCCACAGCGACAGTTGCGTCTTGCTGGGCTGCGGGGCCAGCTCGGGCGGCAGCACCGCAGCCCACTGCAGGAACGCGATCTGGCCCGACAGGCCCTTCAGCAGGACGCTGCCGATCACGACAACGAGGGCGAGCCGGAGGAGCCGCGACGAGCGCGGCAGCGCGATCCCGTCGAGGGCGGCGAGCCCGGCGACGATCCCGATCGTGAACAGGAGCTGCCAGGCGAACGGGTTGAAGAACCAACCTTGCCCTTCGGCGCCGTTCGGCAGGTTCATGTCGGTCGCCTGTACGAGCAGCCAGAGCGCCGCCGAGGCGGCGAGCGCCACGATCGGAGCCGTGCGGGCGAGCCACAGGATCACCGGCGCCAGACCGAGCAGCACCACATAGAGCGGCAGGATGTCGACATAGCTCGGCTGGAAGGTCAGGGCGAGGGCGCGCAGGATGGTGTCCTCGGTCGCCGTGAACAGCGGAAGCAGGCCCAGCATCGTGAGCTGGTCGGGCCGCTCCAGCCGGGCTGCGGACCATGCCACCAGGGCGGCCACGAACAGCAGGGTCATCAGATGCGCGGCGTACAGCTCCGCCATCCTGGCGCCGATCCGGGCGGCACCGGCCGGCACGCCGCGGCTGTCGATCAGCGGCCCGTAGGCCACCGCGACGGCGAAGCCGGCGAGCAGCACGAAGGCGTCGGCGGCGTCGCTGAACCAGAGATGCGCCGGCGTCGCGACGCTCAGCGGATTGCCGGGAATGTGGTTCACGAAGATGAACAGGAGCGCGAGCCCGCGCACGACGTCGACCCGCGTGTCGCGCGGCGGACGGCCGGTCCCGGGCACGGGCCTGGGCGAGATCAGCCAAGAGCGGAGCGATCGGTCCATCGGGGCGATCCGGTCTGCGAGAGGTCGAGCCGGCGTCGCGGTCTCGCGCCTCGTCATGAGAGTCGGCGATCAGCGGCCGGCGCCGAGCCGGGTCGCGGCCTGCGCGAGTGCCCGGTCCGGCACGTCGCCGGTGAGCGCATAGATGCGCTCGCCGGACTGCCAGTAGACGGTGGTCTCCCCGGCTGACCGCACGGCCGTGGGTGCGACCGTGTCGGGCGCCGGCGATCGCGCGGCGAACATGGAGACGCGACCCAGCGTGTCGGCGTCGAGCACCACCTCGACGCTGTGGCCCAGCCGGGAGGGGAAGACCTGCGCATCGATCACGCGCCACTCGGGCGGCAGCGGCGGCAGGGCGATCCCGGTGAAGGCGAGGATCTCGGCCGGGTTGAAGGCGGCGCCCTGGCGCTGCGACGCCATGCGGGCGCGAACCAGCGCCGTCTCGTGGGCATGCCGGGCGTCCTCGACGAAGTCCGGTGCGCCGGGCGGTCCCTCGCTCTCCCAGCGGTCGCTCTGCGCGTGGGCGATCCAACCGGCACCGACCAGGAGCGTCACCGCCGCGACGCGACGCAGCCCCCGGTCGATGCGGCGCCAGGCCAGGGCGCGGTCGAGCCGGCGGGCCGCCTCCTGCAGGCGGCCCGAGGGACGCGGCGTCGCCCCGAACGCCAGCCGCAGCGCGTCGCGGGTCCGCAGGTCGGCCATCACGCGGGCGGCGGCCTCCGGATGACGGGCGAGGTGATCCTCGACCTCCACCCGGCGGGCGGGGCCGAGCTGATCGTCGACGAAGCCGTCGAGATCGGCCTCGCTGATCGGGTCCGCGTTCGGATCGGAGGTCGGGCCACAGGTCGGATCAGTCATCGTTGCCTCTCACGAGACGCAGGGCCGGGCGGCCGGCGGCGCGGGCGGCCGGCACAGGGGGGCGAGCTGCGGCCGCGGGAGCCGTGGCAGGCTCCGGCGGCGCCGCGGCCGCCCGGTTTCCGTCGAGACTGCGCAGGGCCGCGCGGGCCCGGCTCAGGCGCGACATCAGGGTGCCGACCGGGATGCCGAGCGCGGCGGCGGCGCCCTGGTAGGTCAGCCCTTCGACGGCGACGAGGTGGAGGGCCGCGCGCTGCTCGTCGGGGAGCGTCAGGAAGGCGCGGGCGATCTGGCGGAGATGCAGCCGGCTCTCCTGGCCGGCCGCGACCGTCGTCTCGGCGAGGCGCGAGAGCTCCGCCGCGCGGTCACGCTCCGCCTGCCGGCGCCGGTGGTCGTCGATGACGATGTTGTGCAGGATCGACAGCAGCCAGCCGCGCAGATTGCCGCCGGGCCGGAAGCTGGCGAGCCGCTCGTAGGCGCGGATCAAGGTGTCGTGGACGAGGTCGTCGGCGCGCGCGTCGTCGCGGGTCAGGGCGCGCGCATAGCGGCGCAGCGGCGCCAGGTGCGCCACCACGTCATCGTCGCTGCCGGTCCCGGGATCCTCGTTCATGCCCCGTATACGAGGGCGCCGCCGAGTCTATTCCGGCGGCGACTGCGACATCCGCGCGCGGCCCGTGTGACCGTCGCAGCGGGTGTCGCCACGCTGGGTGGCCCCTATCGTGCGGCGAGATCACCGAGCACGACGGCTGGCGCAAATGTGCCAGATGGTTGCTCCGCGGCCGAGTCGCGCGCTGCCGTCCGCGCACCGAGGTCTGCGCCGTACTGATCGCACATCGTCGTGGCGAGGATCGGGGCGCCGGTCCACACGGTCGCGAACAACGCCACCGTGCTCGTTCCGATGGCGACGCGTCGGGCGAAGGTCGCGGCTTCGCCCGGACCGCCCGGCCGCCGGCGCCACGTGTAGATGACGAGCGCGACGAGCGCCCCGACATGCGCGGTCCACAGCAGCACGAGGAGCGCGCGCAGGAGGCTCGCTCCCGCCAGCGTCGTGCGCTCCCATCCCGCCGCGCAGCCGATCGACTGCAGGGCGTAGAGCAGGACGAAGGCCGAGCTCCAGATCACGAAGCCGGCGACCAGGAGCAGGAGCGTCACGGCCCTGTCGGTCCGGGTCGTCGTCTCCGGGCTCGCGGTGTCGGGAGTCATCGCGCGATCCACGGCAGGCCGAAGGCCAGCCCCAGCGTGGCGAGGCCGATCGCGGCCGTCGCGGCGTGCCACAGGCTGCCGATGCGCAGATCGAGCCGGCGCGCAACGGAGACGTAGCCCGCCCGGCTCCGCCACAGCCCGTAGGCAGCGATCACCATGCCGATCGCCGCGTGCAGGGCCGCATAGAGCAGCACCACCAGGGTGCTCGCCGCGTAGGCGTGTCCGGTCGGCGCCGGCACGGCGGCGATGATCGCACCGAAGCCGGCGAGCGCGAGGCCGTGCCCCAGCGCGGCGACGAGGAGCGCGGCCTCGCGCGGACGCGGCGCCGCCGCGATCGCCGGTCGTGCCGAGAGCACGCCTGCGGCTGCGGCGATCGCGAGGCCGGCCAGCACCGCGAGGCCGCTCGCGATATCCGGCACGAGCCAGGCGGGTGGCGGCCAGTTCGGCGCCACCACCCACAGGAACAGGATTCCGAATCCGAGCGCCGCGAAGGCCGTCGCGTCGGCCGCGAGCGCGAGCGCCATGGCCCACAGCGGCGGCGGGCTCGCCGATTCGGTGTGAGGACGCGCCGTGGCGCCGCGCCCGGCCGGCAGCGGGCCGCGGTCGGCCGCGCTGCCGGAGCCTCGGGTCCACAGCAGGAACGAGCCGATCGTCGCCGCCGCCGCGACCAGTGCGACGATGTAAGCCTGGAGCAGCACGCCGACGAAGAAGCCGCCGGTGAGGATCGCGCTGATCAGCGGCAGAAAGGTCCGGTTCGGCAGGACGACGATCTGCTCGAGCCGGCCCGAGACGACGTCGACCGCGAGCGTCTCCAGGCGGCCGTCCCGCACGAAGCCGAGATAGCCGTCGCCGGCCGCGCAGCGTCGGGCGAGGTCCGGCTCGCTCGCGAGCGGCGCGCGCGAGTCGACATGCGGGAGGGCGGCGAAATTGTAGCTCGGCGGCGGCAGCGGCACGGCCCAGTCGAGCGTGCCGGCCCGCCAGGGGTTGCGCCTGGTGCGGGGGCCGTAGCGCGACTGCATCAGCACGTCGATGGTGAACAGGGCGAAGCCGATCGCCATCACGAAGCCGCCGATCGAGGAGACCAGGTTGAGCCACTCCCATCCCATGCCGTCCGGATAGGTGTAGATGCGGCGCGGCATGCCCATGAGACCGGTCCAGTGCATGCCGAGGAAGGTGAGATTGAAGCCGCCGAAGATCAGCCAGAACACCGTGACGCCGAAGCCGTGCCGCGCGGCGCGGCCGGTGAAGCTCGGCAACCAGTAATAGGCGGCCGCCAGCATCGGGAAGACGAAGCCGCCGACCAGCACGTAATGCATGTGGGCGACGACGAAATGGGTATCGTGGGCCTGCCAGTTGAACGGCACGATCGCCAGCATGATTCCGGTGAGCCCGCCGGCGATGAAGACGAAGAAGAAGCCGAGCAGGAACAGCATCGGGACGTCGAGGCGCGGCCGCCCCGACGTGAGCGTGGCGATCCAGGCGAAGATCTGGACGATGGTCGGCACCGAGACCAGCACGCTCGCGGCCGAGAAGAACGACAGCGCGAGATGCGGGATGCCCACTGTGAACATGTGGTGCACCCACAGCCCGAAGCTCAGGAACGCCAGTGCCACCAGGCTGATCACGATCCAGCTGTAGCCGACGATCTCGCGGCCGGCGAACACCGGCAGGATGGTCGTCACCATGCCGGCCGCCGGGATGAAGATGATGTAGACCTCCGGGTGGCCGAACAGCCAGAACAGGTGCTGCCAGAGCAGAGGATCGCCGCCGCGCGTCGGGTCGAAGAACGGCAGCCCGAAGGCGCGCTCGGTCTCGAGCAGGATCGAGCCGAGGATCAGGGGCGGGAAGCCGAACAGCATCATGAAGGCGGTGACGAGCAGGTACCAGGCCAGCAGAGGCATCTTGTCGAGCGACATGCCGGGCGCCCGCAGCTTCAACACGGTCGCGATGATCTCGATCGCGGCCGAAAGCGCGGAGATCTCGACGAAGGTGATGCCGATCAGCCAGATGTCGGAATTGATTCCGGGCGAGTACGGCTTCGAGGAGAGCGGTGTGTACATGAACCAGCCGCTGTCGGGTGCGAGGCCGAGCACGAGGCCGACCAGCAGGATCGAGCCGCCGAACAGGTAGCACCAGTAGCCGTAGGCGCCCATCCGCGGGAACGCCATGTCGCGGGCGCCGAGCATCTTGGGCAGCAGATAGAAGGCGAGCCCCTCGAACATCGGGATGGCGAACAGGAACATCATCACGGTGCCGTGCATCGTGAAGATCTGATTGTAGACCTCGGGCCCGACGAAGGCGCTGCGCGGCGTCGCGATCTGGGCGCGGATCAGCATCGCGAGCAGGCCGCCGATCGCGAAGAACACGAAGGCGGTGACGATGAATCGGCGCGCCACGATGTTGTGGTTGACGGCGGAGAGGCGGCCGAGCCCCGGTGGCGTTCCCCACACGGCGTCGAGTCGCTTGTGCAGGCCGACGGGCCGCGCCGCGTGACGCTGCTCGTCCACTATGCCGGACGTCGTGATCACCGTGTCGCTCAATGTGCGTCTCCGACCCGATCTTCAACCGGCGTTATCGAGGTGCCGTGCCCGTTGGCGTCGGGCGGACAGCGCGCCGGAGCGCGTCGGCATAGGACTCCTGCGGATGCGCCTGGACGACGAACGGCATGTGGGCATGACCGATGCCGCAGAACTCGGCGCATTGCCCCCGGTACGTCCCCGCTGCCGGCGCCGTCAGCCGGACCACGTTCACGTGTCCCGGGATGGCGTCGATCTTGCCGGCGAGCCGCGGCACCCAGAAGCTGTGGATCACGTCGGCGCTCGTGACATGCACGTCGACCGGTCGATCGACCGGGACGTGAACCACCCCGGTCGTCACGACCCGCTCGCCCTCGACGCCCGGATACGCCACGTCCCACTGCCACTGGCGCGCCGTGACGTCGATCCTCACGACGGTCGCGGCGGCCGGATGGGCGAGGAGCTGCTCGCCGGCCCACAGCGCGTAGACGAGCAGCGGCGTGAGCACCGCGGCGGGCAGCACCAGCCCACCGCCGACCAGCCAGACCGTCCACGGCACGGCCGCGCCGACGCCGGGCCGCACGACGCTGACGAGAACGACCGCCATGGTGGCGACGAACAGCACGGCCGCCCCCGTCATCATCACCCACCACAGGTCGGCGATGAGGGCGGCGGAGCGGCCGGCCGGATCGATGCTCGACAGCGGCCCGGCGCAGCCGGCGAGCGGCACGCCGAGAAGCGCGACGGCGCAGCATCGCGCGAACCCGAACCCGCGCGCGCCTCCGTGCATTGAGCCCGGGATCGAACGGCGAGGTCGGCCATGAGCAATCCGGTCATCGAGGACGTCACGCGGCATGGCACCAGCTCGCTGGTCGCCGTCGCTGGTCATCCGATCCACGCCATGTTGGTGACGTTCCCGATCGCGCTCGTGGTCTCGACCCTCGGCTGCGATCTCTTCTACTGGTGGACGGCCGATCCGTTCTGGGTCCGGGCCGGACTGTATGCGAGTGGCTTCGCCTTCTGGCTCGGCATCCTCGCGAGCCTCGCCGGGACGGCCGAGCTCCTGCTCGTCAAAGGTATCCGCAAGCGCGTGGCGAGTTGGATTCACGCCATTGCCGCGATCACGTTGATGTCGATCGTCGGCGCCAATTGGGGGCTCCGCCTGCACGATCCGGAGGCCGTGCTGCCGCTCGGGCTTCTGGTCTCTCTGCTCGGCCTGGTGTTCGTCGGGCTCGCCGGCTGGCACGGCGGAAAGCTCGTGTTCGATCACGGCATCGGCCTCATGGTGTCCAGCGACGACTGAATGCGGCCGGGCAGGGCGGTCTCGACGACGCTTCTCAATCCGCCCGGCTCGTGCATCCAGGCCGGCAGCATGTCGAGTCCGAGAAGCGGCTTCCCGAGGACCAGGACGAGGATGGCAGCGATCGTCGCGAGGGTGGCCGAGGTGGCGAGGACGCCGCGCCAGGCGGAATAGCGCCCGTCGGGACGGAACACCGCGAGGATGACGTAGCCGTCGCGCATGTGCAGCGCGACCAGCACGCCGACCGCGACCAGCTTCGCCATCATCCAGAGGGTGAACACCTCGCGCAGGAAGATCAGCGCGGTGCCGGCCACCACGGCGACGAACGCGGCCGGCGACGTCACCCGGATGTAGAGGCGCCGCGTGAACCGCTGCAGATCCTGAAGAGCTTTGCCCTCGACGAGCTGGTTCCGCTGCCGCAGCAGCCCCGGAAGCACCAGCAGGCCGCCGCACCAGACGATCAGTGCGACGATGTGGAGCACCTTCAGCCACGGCACGAGCCACGTCGTCACGATGCACGTCCGACCACACGCGGCTCCGCGACAGGCTGCGCCGAACATCGCACTGACGGACATTGCACTGACGAACGATGCACGGCGGCTCCTCGGGGCGGTACGGCGGTAAACGTCCGGGCAGCCCAACCGTCCTCGCCGTGCATCGCGTCAAATCGCCACGGACGTTCCGCTTCGGGCTGAGCAACCTGCGTCGGCCGATCGCCGCGCGTCACGTCGCGCGCTCGGGACGAACGCACAGGTCAGCGGCGCCGATCCGCCGAGCCCGAGCCGGCCGCCGTGTCGGCACGGGTGATCCGCAGAACCTCGCCGTCCTCGTGCTCGGTGACGACCCAGATCGCGCCGTCGCGATCGACCTGCACGTCGCGGATGCGGCGGTCGAGATCGCCCAGCATCCACTCCTCCTCGCTCACCGTGTCGCCGTCGAGTGCGGTGCGCACGAGGGCGCGCGCCGCGAGCCCGCCATGCAGCATGTGGCCGCGCCACTCCGGGAACATGTCGCCCGTGTAGAAGACGAGCCCGGACGGCGCGACGGTCCGCTCGAACACATGCACCGGATCCGCCATGCCGTCGACGCCGCGTGCGCCTTTTCCGATCGGCGCGCCGGAATAGTCCACGCCGGCGGTCTGGAAGGGCCATCCGTAGTTCTTGCCGGCCTCGATGCGGTTGATCTCGTCGCCGCCCTTCGGCCCGTGGTCGTTCGCCCACAGCTGGCCGGTCTCGGGGTGGAAGGCGAGGCCGTGGCTGTTGCGATTGCCGAGTGCGAAGAGGGTCGGCGCAGCGTCCTGCTGCCCGACGAACGGGTTGTCGTTCGGAACCGCACCGTCGTCCATCACACGGATGAAGGCGCCGGCCTCGTCGTCGCGCTTCTGGGCCCGGGAGATGTTCCGCCGCTCGCCGATCGACAGGATGATCGACTTGTCCTGCGGGTGGAACACGAAGCGGCCGC
>NZ_JBEOMB010000168.1:0-9931 GCF_046000175.1 Rhodoplanes sp. SY1 | reverse complement strand
CCGCAGCAGATCGCCGAGCAGTACCGGGTCGGCATCCAGCGCATCCCGATGGCGATGTGGAAGCTCGACGTGCCGGCGATCGCCGCCGTCAACGGCCCGGCGATCGGGGCGGGCTGCGACCTCGCCTGCATGTGCGACATCCGCATCGCCTCCGACCGCGCCGTGTTCGCCGAGAGCTTCGTCAAGGTCGGCATCGTGCCGGGCGACGGCGGCTCGTGGCTGCTGCCGCGCGTCGTCGGGTACGCGCGCGCCGCCGAGATGGCGTTCACGGGCGACCCGATCGACGCCGACGAGGCGCGCGAGATCGGCCTCGTCTCCCGCGTCGTGCCGCACGACCAGCTGATGACGGTCGCCTTCGAGATGGCCGGCCGCATCGCCGCCAACCCGCCGCACGCGCTGCGCTGGACCAAGCGCCTGCTGCGCGAATCCCAGATCGCCCGCCTCGACACGGTGCTCGAGATGGCCGCCGCCTACCAGGCGCTGTCGCACCAGACCGAGGACCACGCCGAAGCCGTCGCCGCGCTCCTGGAGAAGCGCCGCCCGGTGTTCAAGGGACGCTGACGCGAGAGTGTGCGCATGACCACCGGTTCCGAAACCTCTCCGCTGCTGCTCGTCGATCGGCCGTCCGAGGCGATCGCGGTCGTGCGCATCAACCGGCCGGAGGTGCGCAATGCCCTCAACCTGGACTTGCGTCGGGCGCTCGCCGCGACGTTCCGGGATCTCGCGGCGGAGCCTTCGCTCCGCTGCATCGTGATCACGGGCGACGACAAGGCGTTCTGCGCCGGCGCCGACCTCTCCGAGTATGTCGATGCCGATCCGGTGGAGATCATCGGGCGCGACATGGGCCGGCTGTGGGGCGCCATCGCCGACTGCCCGCTGCCCGTGATCGCCGCCGTCAACGGCTTCGCGCTCGGCGGCGGCTGCGAGCTCGCCATGCATGCCGACATCATCGTGGCCGGGCGCTCGGCCAAGTTCGGCCAGCCCGAGGTGATGATCGGCATCACGCCCGGCGGCGGCGCGACGCAGCGGCTGACGCGCGCGGTCGGCAAGTTCAACGCCATGCGGCTGATGCTGACCGGCGAGATCATCGACGCCGAGGAGGCGCGCGCCATCGGGCTGGTCAGCCGGCTGGTCGACGACGCCGCCGTGATGCCGGAGGCGCTCCGCCTCGCCGGCCTGATCGCCGCAGCGGCCCCGATCGCCGTGCGAAAGACGAAGGAGCTGGTTCTGGAGAGCCAGAACGTGCCGCTGGAGGCGGGGCTGCGCAGCGAGCGCGCCGGCTTCCAGCTCACCTTCGCGACCAAGGACAAGCACGACCGCATGCGGGCGTTCCTCGACCGCAGGAAGAGCCCGAAATGAGACACGGCCCGTCCCCGACGGGACGGGTCGAACAAGACGTCGAACAAGACGGTGCAGCGACCCGGAGGTCACGCCCCCTGCACGACACGTAAGACAACCGACCCCCACCCCGGAGTAGATGCGATGTCTGAGACAACCGCGACCGCGGACGGCGGAGCCATGCCTGCCGCGGACGCCAAGACGACCCCGGCCTTTCGCCGGCTGGTGGTCGCGTCGTCGCTGGGCTCGGCGATCGAGCACTACGACTTCTTCATCTATGCGTTCACGGCCCCGCTGGTGTTCGACCACTTCTTCTTCCCGAAGATGGATTCGGTCGCCAGCATGATGGCCGTCTACGCCACCTTCGCGGTCGGCTTTGTGGCACGCCCGCTCGGCGGCATGGTGTTCGGCCACTACGGCGACAAGATCGGCCGCAAGGCCATGCTGATGATGACCTTCGTCATCATGGGCGTCGCCTCGTTCCTGATCGGCTGCCTGCCGCGCTACGATTCGGTCGGCCTGTTCGCACCGATCGCCCTCATCGTGCTGCGCTTCCTGCAGGGCTTCGCGTTCGGCGGCGAGTACATGAACGCGGTGTCGCTGACGCTGGAGAACGCCCCGCAGGCGCGGCGCGGCTTCTTCGCCTCGTGGGTCAATGCCTCCGGCCCGATCGGCATCATCGTCGCCTCCGGCCTGATCGCGCTCTTGAGCGGCGCCACCGGGAAGGAGGCGTTCATCGACTGGGTGTGGCGCATCCCGTTCCTGTTCAGCTTCGTGCTGGTGGTGATCGGCACTTATATCCGCCACTCGGTCGACGAGTCGCTGCTGCTCAAGAAGAAGCAGGCGCAGGCCGGCACCCAGAAGGCGCCGATCCTCGAGGCGTTGCGCTCGCACAAGAAGGCGATCGTGCTGGGCTGCCTCGCCAACATGGTCCACTCCTCGTTCCAGTACCTGTCGACCGTGTTCGTCATCGGCTACGCCGTGAAGACGCTCGGCATGTCGCCCGCCAAGGTCACGTCGGGCCCGATGTTCGCCAACATCGCCGAGATGCTGATGGTGCCGCTCATCGCCTTCTGGAGCGACAAGCTCGGCCGCAAGCCGTTCATGATCCTCGGCGTCGTGCTGGCCATGATCTGGTTCCCGATCTTCTTCCAGATCCTCGCCATGAAGGATCCGCTGTTCCTGATCCTCGGCCTCGTCGTCTCCATCGGCCTGATCCACGGCCTGATGTTCGCCCCCGAGGCGGCCTTCACGGCGGAATTGTTCCCGACCGAGATCCGGGTGTCCGGCTCGTCGCTCGGCAAGCAGTTCGGCATCATCTTCGGCGGCGGCATGGCGCCGCTCGTCGCGACCTGGCTGATGGGCCAGGCCGGCGGCTCGACGACGCCCGTGATCGTCTACTTCGAGGTGATCGCGATCCTGGCCTTCGTCGGTCTCCTGGTCGCCCCCGACAAGGCCCGGACGGCCTTGGACTAGTAGAAGACCCAACCGAGAAGGCGCTGGACTGGCGCGCCGAACCGGCGCACACGCGCTGCGGAGCCGGGGGACTTCCCCGGCTCCGTTCCCAGACATCCGGCCGCTCGCGGCCGGCGAACCGGACGACGAGCATGAGCCAAGACATCAAATCGGTGGCGGTGATCGGCGGCGGCACCATGGGCAGCGGCATCGCCGCGGCCTGTGCGGCGGCCGGCTGCGACGTGTTGATCCTGGAGGCGAACGAGGGCTTCGCGGCGGCCGCCAAGGGCCGCGTCGAGACGCTGGCGGCGGACGACGCCGAGAAGGCGCTGTTCCGCGACAAGGTCGCGGTCGGCACCATGGACAAGGACGTCGGCCGGATCGCCGCCTGCGACTGGATCTGCGAGGCCGTGATCGAGAGCCTGCCGGCCAAGAAGGCCGTGCTGGCGGCGATCGAGCCGGTCCGCCGCGACGGCTCGATCGTCACGACCAACACGTCCGGCATCCCGCTCTCGGCGATCGTCGCCGGCGAGCCGGAGCGCCTGAGGCGCGACATGCTGGTGACGCACTTCTTCAATCCCGTGCGGGTGATGCGGCTCCTGGAGATCGTCACCGGCCCCGAGACGCGGGCGGACGCGCGTGAAAAGCTCGGCGGCTTCCTGCGCGGCGGGCTGAAGAAGGGCCTCGTCACGGCCAAGGACACGCCGAACTTCATCGGCAACCGCATCGGCCTCTACTTCATCCTGTCGGGCCTGCATCTCGGCGCCAAGCACCGCGCCGCCGGCACCTCGATCGACCGTATCGACGCGCTGCTCGGCGCCCCGGTCGGCTTCCCCGGCACGGCGCTCTACGGCCTCGTCGACCTGATCGGCCTCGACGTCGTCGCCTCGATCGCCAAGAACCTCGCCGAGACGCTGCCCGAGGGCGACGCCGGCCGGCCGACCGCCTCGCTGCCGGCCGCCGAGGCCGCGATGCTGGCGCGTGGCCAGCTCGGCCGCAAGAGCGGCGGCGGCTTCTATCGCATGCGGAAGGCGGCCGACGGGTCGAAGCTCAAGGAGGTCTTCGATCCGGAAGCCGGCGGCGGCGCCGGGAGCTGGGGTCCGTCGACCAAGATCAAGCTCGACGGCACGTCGGCCGCGCTGGAGACGGTGTTCTTCGCCGACGACGCCGACGGCGCGCTGGTGCGCGACGTGCTGGGCGGCACGCTGCTCTACGCCGCCGACCTGGTGCCGCAGATCTCCGACGACATCGTCAATGTCGATCGCGCCATGCGCTGGGGCTTCGCCTGGGCGAAGGGGCCGTTCGAGCTGATCGACCGCATCGGCGCGCAGCGCCTGATCGACTGGCTCGGCCGCGAGGGCCGGCCGCTGCCCCACATGCTAGCCGTGCTCCAGAAGGCGGGCGCCGCGCGCTTCTACGACGGCGACCGCTACCTCGGCACCGACGGCGCCCTGCATCCGGTGCCGGCGGAGTGAGGCGGGCGACGTGATCACGATGAAACGGCCGTTCCCGGGGGAGTCGCGGCCGCGGCCGGTTCAGTCGCCGCACCGGCCGGAGCCCGACGGCACGTCGCTCTATCTCGTGCTGATGCGGCTGCCCTGCCCCCGAACGGCACCCCGCGGGCGGCCCGGCTCTAGCCTCCGCCCGCGGACGACGAGGACGAAGCGATGAGCGAACCGATGACGAGCTACGAGACCCTGATCGTCGACACCGTGGGGCGCGTCGGCGTCATAAGGCTGAATCGGCCGAAGGCGCTGAACGCCCTGAACTCGACGCTCGCCGAGGAGCTGCGGAGCGCGTTCGCGGCCTTCGATCAGGACGAGGGCGTCGGCTGCGTGCTGATCACCGGCACCGAGCGCGCCTTCGCGGCGGGCGCCGACATCAAGGAGATGGCGCCGCGCTCCTTCATCGACAATTTCAGCTCGAACTACATGGCGAACTGGGACAGCCCGGCCCGCTCGCGCAAGCCGACCGTCGCGGCGGTCGCGGGGTTCGCGCTCGGTGGTGGGTGTGAGCTGGCGATGCAGTGCGACGTGGTCATCGCGGCCGACAACGCGAAGTTCGGCCAGCCCGAGATCACGCTCGGCATCGTGCCGGGGCTCGGCGGCACCCAGCGCCTCACCCGGGCGCTCGGCAAGGCCAAGGCCATGGACCTCGTGCTGACCGGCCGGATGATGGACGCGACCGAAGCCGAGCGTTGCGGGCTGGTCTCCCGCGTCGTGCCGCTCGCCGATCTGATGAGCGTCGCCATGCAGGCGGCCGAGGCGATCGCGGCGATGTCGCTGCCGACCGCGATGACGGCCAAGGAGCTGGTCCAGCGCGCCCACGAGCTGCCGCTCGCCGAAGGCCTGCGGTTCGAGCGCCGGGCTTTTCATGCCTTGTTCGGCACCGACGGCCAGCGCGAGGGCATGCAGGCGTTCCTGGAGAAGCGCAAGCCGCGCTTCAACCAGCCGTCAGCCACCGTCGCGCAGGAAGCCGCAGAGTAGCAGGCCTCGGTCCGCGGCCGGCGCGGCCTGCACGTCACTCTTGACGCTGCTCCGACACCGGCCGATTGCTCGTGACAACAATCCCGCCTCGTCCCGCCGTCCGGCGGCGATCATCTCCAGGAGTGCACCATGCGGCCCTATTTCGAGCGGATGCCGGCGTTCGGCAAGGCGCTCAAGGAGAACCGGATCGCGCGGACGCAGGACAGCCGTCGCGGCCTCGAGGCGGTCGAGGCGGAGCTCGCCAAGCTGGGCGAGGCACGCCGCGAGGTCGGCATCTCGACCGAGGAGATCAACAAGCGCGGCGGCCTCACCATCTGGCAGCGCCTCGGCTATCTGGTCGATCCCGGCACCTGGCATCCGCTGCACAGCCTGTACGATCCGGAGAGCAATCCGGAAGGCACCACCAACGTGGTCGACGGGCTCGCCAAGATCGCCGGCCGTTGGGCCGTGGTGATCGGCTTCGACAACAAGGTGCTGGCCGGCGCCTGGATCCCCGGGCAGTCGGAGAACATCCTGAAGGTGACGGACATCGCCAAGCGGCTGCGCGTGCCGCTGGTCTGGCTCGTCAACTGCAGCGGCGTGAAGATGCCGGACCAGGAGAAGTTCTACGCCGGCCGGCGCGGCTCCGGCACGCCGTTCTATCGTCACGCCGAGCTCGAGCAGACCGGCATCCCGGTGCTCGCCGGCATCTACGGCACCAATCCGGCCGGCGGCGGCTATCAGGCGATCTCGCCGACCATCCTGATCGCGCACAAGGACGCCAACATGGCGGTCGGCGGCGTCGGCATCGTCTCCGGCATGGCCCCGAAGGGCGGCTTCGACGCCGCCGTCCTCGAGGATCTGATCGCCAAGACGCGCGAGATGCGCACCAAGCCGCCCGGCAGCGTCGCCACGCATTTCGAGCACACCGGCTTCTTCACCCGCGTCTACGAGGAGGAGACCGGCGTGCTGGAGGGCATCAAGGAGTACATGCGCATGCTGCCGGCCTACGATCCGGAGTTCTTCCGGGTCGCCGCGCCGGCCGAGCCCGCCTTCCCGGCCGACGACCTCTATCACCTGCTGCCCTTCGATCAGGGCGAGACCTACTCGTTCGACGACATCCTGGCGCGGCTCGTCGACGGCAGCGAGACGATGGAGTTCCGGCCCGACTACGGCCCCGAGATCTTCACCGGCCTCGTCAAGATCGACGGCTTCCTCACCGGCGTGATCGGCAACCGCCAGGGCGTGCTTCCGCGCGGCTACCCGGAATACGCGGACTATCCGGGCATCGGCGGCAAGCTCTACCGCCAAGGCCTGATCAAGATGAGCGAGTTCGTGACCCACTGCAGCCGCGACCGCATCCCGGTCGTCTGGTTCCAGGACACGACCGGCATCGACGTCGGCGACGTCGCCGAGCGGGCCGAGCTCCTCGGCCTCGGCCAGTCGCTGATCTACTCGATCCAGCAGACCGACGTGCCGATGATGCTGGTCGTGCTGCGCAAGGGCTCGGCCGCCGCCCATTACGTTATGGGCGGGCCGACCGCCAACCGCCACAACGCCTTCACGCTCGGCACCGCGGCGACCGAGATCTACGTCATGCACGGCGAGACCGCGGCGGTCGCCGCCTATGCGCGTCGCGCCGTCAAGGACAAGGACGCCGGCAAGCCGCTGCAGCCCGTCGCCGACAAGATGAACGAGATGGCGCGGAAGTACTACGAGACGTCCCGGCCGGCCTGGTGCGCCCAGCACGGCTTCGTCGACGAGATCGTCGACCTGACCAGCCTGCGCAGCTACCTGACCGCCTTCGCGGGCGCCGCCTACCAGAACCCCGGCTCGCTCTGCCCGCGCCACCAGATGCTGCTGCCCCGGCTGATCAGGGGCTGAGGCGCACGACTGCGGCCGGATTCGGCCGGTAACGGGCGGGGCGCGGCCGAGGGTCGCGCCCCCAGGTTGCAGCGCACCGCTCGGCTGTGGACAACCGCCCGGCCACAACCGCTTACGCCCTGACTCGCCACGGCAATCCGGAATGCTGCTCCGCCGCACGCGCGACCCGGTTCCGGGCGCCGGTCTACCACCTTCGGGCGCATTTTAATGATTCATTAACCAATGGAATTTAAGCACGGTATCGGAATGTGTTAATCATTGTTCCTGATGTGATTCGTCAGGATTTCCCCGTCCGGTCGGGCGCTGCCATTCACCGGACGAGACCTCGTCACGTAGTACATATTTTCCAGCTGGAGACGGACCATGGCCTCTGAATCGGCTTTCCGCGGATTCGACAGGACGTTCTGGACGCGCGCCATCGGCGCGGTCATGCTCGTGTGCATCGCTGTCGGCTCGACGGCCGCGATGGCGGCGACCCCGGACGCGGCGCTCGTGGAAGGCTCGCAGCGGCTGCTGATCGCCAGCGTGCTGGTGTTCGCGGCGATCGGCTTCGTCGGCTACCGGATGGCCGGCGGCTATATCGAGTCACTCAAGCACGACGTCGAGATCGCCCAGCCTGCCAACGACGACGCCGCGACGGCGAAGGCCGCGGCTCCGGTCGAGGTCACGACCGTCACGTCGCGCGTCACCCCGGTGGCCGCCCGTCCGACCCCGGTGCGCGGCCGCGTCACCGCCGAGAGCCTGCCGCAGCCGATCAAGGTCGCGCCGAAGATCCCCGAGCCGCAGCCCGCGCAGCCGGTGCGTGGCCTGTTCATGCGCCCGGAGACCGAGACGGTCACCCGCGCCCGTCTGGAGCCGCGCGGCGCCGTCACCAGCCGGGTCGAGCCGCGGCGTGCCGCCCCCGCCCCGACGCCGGTCGCCAGCCCGGTCACCAGCCGGGTCGAGCCGCGCAGCGCTACGCCGACGCCGGTGACCTCGCCGGTGACGCCCCGCAGCGGCCGCACCGCGCCGGTCACGCCGGTGACCAGCAGCGTGCAGCCGCGTCAGGTCGAGCGCGTGGTGGCGCGCAGCACCCCGAGCCGCACCGAGCCGATCCGCGAGACCGCCCGTGACACCGCGCGTGAGCCGGTCCGCGCCGAGACGGCCCGCCGCGAGGCGCCGCGCGAGGTGGCCCGCGAGACGGTCCGCACCGCCGTCGCCCCCACCGTGGTGACGAGCCGCGTGCAGGGCGTCCGGGGCCGCGAGAGCGCGGTGCGCGCCCGCGCCTGACCGGGCGCCGGACCACAGGTCCGGCCCACCACCCGACACGGCCGGCCGCGGCGACGCGACCGGCCGATTCTTTTTTCGGACAGCGATGGTCACGTGACGATCGCCGTATGAAAAGAGCCGGCGCCACCGCGGCCCCCGATCGGGGCGAGCCGCGGCGGAGCGCCGGCTTCGTCGTTTCTGGAGGCGGCTCGCCGCGTCGACGATCAGCGGCGTGGCGTGCTCAGCGGCCGGCGGCGAAGCTCCGCTCCGCGTGGCGCGGCCGCATCCCGACCATCGCGGTCGCCGTGAGCCGCTGCGCCAGCGCGCGCTTCGCCTGATCGAGGCTCGTCGCGACGCCGCGATCCTCCGGCGCCCGGGCGGCGTCGAGCGACCAGTACCAGCGGCGGAACACGCCATCGGCGAACGAGCTCATCACCCGGCCGACGCGGCGCTGGTTGATGGTCACGACGAAATCGTCCGGACGCGGGCTCTCGTCGTAGACGGGCGTGAGCACCCGCTCCAGGGTGAGGCTCTGCAAGGTCTCGAGCATGATCGTGATCCCGGGCGTTGGGGTTCGGCGAGGACGCCGCGGCCCGACCGGGGTCGACGGCGGGCACGCCAGCCAGTCGGTGCGGGGCCGTCGGGGGACCGGCCCTCGCCTTTCAGCTACGCCCGCCCGGTGATGGTGTAAAATATCAAGTTGTACATTTGACATAGGCTCGGCTTATGGATGCGCCCAAAGTTTGGGCAGCGCCGCGCCGGGGGCGACTCTCCCGATCGACCCTGCCGGACGAGGCCGGCGCCGACGCCCCACACTGCGCCGGCTGCCGCTGCACCGCTCGGTGCCCCATCGACGCCCTGCCCAGCGCCGATGGCGCCCGCCCGGACGTCACGGCGGACCACCGACCTTGCGCATCAGCGCCTCGATCCTCTCTCCGGTCACGGCCGCGATCCGTTCGATGGTCGCGGCGGCAGCCTCGACGAGGTCGGGCCCGGGGGGTGACGCCGCGGCGGTCCCGAGCTCGGTGCGGGGCGCCGGCGGCGGCTCGACGGGTCGCCGCCGCAGGCTGTTTCGACTGACATAGCGATGCATGATCGACCTGCGATGGGGATCGTTCCGTCACGCGGCCCGCACGGTGCCCAGGAACGTCTCGACCTCGCTCTTCAGCCGGGTGCATTCGTGGGCGAGCTGGCCGGCGGCGCCGAGCACCTCGCCCGACGCGGCCCCGGTCTCTTCCGCCCCGCGGCTCACCTCGGTGATGGTCGCGGCCACCTGGGTGGTGCCGGCGGCGGCGTGCTGGATGTTGCGCGAGATCTCCGACGTCGCCGCGCCCTGCTCCTCGACCGCGGCGGCGATGGCCGATGAGATCTCGGCGATCTTCCCGATCGTGCCGCTGATCTCCTTGATGGCCGCGACCGAGTCGGCGGTCGCCGCCTGCATGCCGGCGATCTGGGCCGAGATGTCGCCGGTCGCCTTGCCGGTCTGGGCGGCGAGCGCCTTGACCTCCTGGGCGACGACCGCGAAGCCCTTGCCGGCCTCG
>NZ_JBEOMB010000167.1:0-12055 GCF_046000175.1 Rhodoplanes sp. SY1 | reverse complement strand
CGCCAACGAGCGGCGCGGCCGCGTCGATCTCGCCATCGACGACTACGAGCGCGCCGTCTCCTACGACCCCTCCGACGCGAACAGCCGCACCAGCCTGCAGCGCCTGCGCTCGAAGTGATCAGGTCGCGGTGCCGCGCCGCGGGCCCTCTCTTCACCTCTCCCCGCGTGCGGGGAGAGGTCGACGCGCGCCGCGCGGCGGGTGAGGGGGCGTCTCGTGGATACGGATGCGCCCCCTCACCCGGGGCTCGCACCTGCGGCGCGAACCCCGACCTCTCCCCGCGCGCGGGGAGAGGTGAAGGAACCACCGTGTCCCACATTGACGAGCTCCTCACCGGCCCTCCGCAAAGAACGCCAACAGCGCCGTCTGGGTGGCGGCCGGGTTCTCCTCCTGCGGGAAGTGGCCGGAGTCGATCGGGGTGCCGCGCACGTCGTCCGCCCATTCGCGCCAGGTGGCGAGCGGGGCGTTCTCGCTCGGGATTCCCTTCGCCCCCCACAGCACCAGCATCGGGCAGGCGATCTTGTTCCCGGCGACGTGGTCGGCCTCGTCGAAGGCCAGATCCGTGGTGCGGCCGGCCCGGTAGTCCTCGCAGCTCGCATGGATGCGCAGCGGGTCCTGGAACGCCGCGCGATAATGCGCCAGCGCGCGCGGATCGAACGGCGTCAGATCCTTGGTGCCCGACCAGCTCGCGATCTTCCAATCGAGGTAATAAACCGGGTCCTTGCCGATCATCGTCTCGGGGAACGGAGCCGGCAGGGCTAAAAAAGTCCAGTGCCAGACCTTGTAGGCGAGCGTCTGGTCCATGCCGTGCCACATCGCCCAGGTCGGGACGATGTCGATCACGGCGAGTTTTTCCAACCGCCCCGGATGATCGAGCGCGAGGCGATAGCCGACCCGGCCGCCGCGGTCGTGGCCGCAGAGCGAGAAGCGGGCGTGGCCGAGCGCCTCCATCAGGTCGATCATGGCGGCCGCCATGGCGCGCTTGGTGTAGGGCGCGTGGTCGGCCCCGGCGCGCGGCGCCGCCGACCAGCCGTAGCCCGGCAGGTCCGGCAGGATCAGGCGGAAACGCTTCGCCAGCGCCGGCGCGACCTTGTGCCAGATGAGGTTCGACTGCGGATAGCCGTGCAGCATCAAGAGCGGCGGCCCGCTGCCGCCGGAGCGGGCGAACAGCTTGCCGGCACTGGTGTCGATCCAGTGCGACTCGAAGCCGGGATAGAGGTCGGCGAGATCGGACATCTGCGACTCCAGCATCATCGATGCAGCACGCGCGGTCCGCATCGGCGGATCGCTCGCCGCAGCATAGCCGGATCGTCGCGGCGTCCGTAAGACGCCGTTCGAGGGGGCGGGGGGCCGCCTCGTCACCCGCGCCGCGCGAGCCCCTTGGCGCCGATGTCGCGGCGCCAGAAGCCGCCCGGCCAGCGGATCTCGCCGATCGCCGTGTAGGCGGCCGTGCGCGCCTCGGCGAGTGTCTTGCCGGTCGCGCTGACGTTGAGCACGCGTCCGCCGACCGCGATGATCTGCCCGTCACGCTCGGCCGTGCCGGCGTGGAAGATTTCCACGTCGTCGACCGCCATGGCGTCGCGCAGGCCGTCGATGACGCTGCCCTTCTCGTATGTGCCAGGATACCCCTTGGCCGCCATCACCACCGTGATGGCGGCGGCGTCGTGCCAGGCGAGCGACACGTCCTTCAGGGTCCCGTCGCAGGTGGCGAGGAGCGCCGGCACCAGGTCGGAGGCGAGCCGCAGCATCAGCACCTGGCATTCGGGGTCGCCGAACCGGCAATTGTACTCGATCAGCTTCGGCCCCTCGGCCGTGATCATCAGGCCGGCGAACAGCACGCCCTTGTAGGGGCAGCCCATCGCGGCCATCGCCGTCAGGGTCGGGCGGATGATCTCGTCCATGGTGCGGGCCGTGATCGCGTCGGTCATCACCGGGGCCGGCGAGTAGGCGCCCATGCCGCCCGTGTTGGGCCCGACGTCGAGGTCGAAGGCGCGCTTGTGGTCCTGGGCCGAGGCGAGCGGCAGCGCCGTCTCGCCGTCGCACAGGACGAAGAACGACGCCTCCTCGCCGGTCAGGAACTCTTCGACCACGACGCTCGCGCCGGCGGCGCCGAGCGAGCCTGCGAACATCGCGTCGATCGCCGCCTCGGCCTGGCCGAGCGTCTCGGCGACGACGACGCCCTTGCCGGCGGCGAGGCCGTCGGCCTTCACGACGATCGGCGCACCCTTCTCGCGGACATAGGCCTTGGCGGGTTCGGCGGCCGTGAACACCTCGTAGGCCGCGGTGGGAATCCCGTTCGCCCGGCACAGCGCCTTGGTGAAGCCCTTGGAGCCTTCCAGGCGCGCCGCCGCGGCGGTCGGGCCGAACGCCGCGATGCCGGCGGCCGTGAGGGCGTCGACCAGGCCGGCGACCAGCGGCGCCTCGGGGCCGACCACCACGAGGTCGACGGCGTTGCCGCGGCAGAAGCCGATCACGGCGTCCGGGTCGACCGGGTCGAGGGCGACGCAGTCGGCCTCCTGGGCGATGCCGGCATTGCCGGGCGCGCACCACAGACGGTCGACGAGCGGGCTCGAAGCGATCTTCCAGGCGAGCGCGTGCTCGCGTCCGCCGGAGCCGAGAAGCAGGATGTTCATGCGCGAAGGGCCGATGGGGGTCTAGAGGACGGATCGGCCGGTCTTATAGCAGCAATCGGCAGCCGTAACCTCTGCAGGCGTCGTCCCGGGGCGCGGCAAAGCCGCGAGCCCGCGACCCATACGCCCTGTCTCGCGTAAGCCATCAGGACCGGGGATATGGATTCCGGGCGCGCGACCCTGCGGATCGCGCCCCGGAATGACGGCCGTATGAATCGCGGCCGATCCTCACGCCTCGCCGTGGGTCTCGAACATCACGGCTTCCATCGCCTCGCGGGGCGACTTGCCGGCCCAGATCACGAACTGGAAGGCCTGGTAGTAGCGCTCGCACGCCTCGGTCGCGGTGGCGAGCATCGACTCGCATTGCGGGCCCGAGGCCTCGACGCCGCCGGCCAGCACCAGCGCGTGGCGGAACATCACCAGCCCGTCGTTGGCCCAGAAGTCGAAATGGCCGATCCAGAGCTGCTCGTTGATCATCGTCACGAGCTCGAGCAGCTCGGCGCGCCGGCGCTCCGGGACTCTCAGATCGAACGCGCAGGCGAGATGCAGCGCCTCGATCTCGCCCATCCAGGTGAAGGAGATCTGATAATCGGTCCACTTGCCCGTCATCACGAGCGTGACCTCGTCATCGCTGGACCGCGCGAAGGACCAGTCGTTGACCGCCGCGATCCGCTCGACGATGTCGACCGGATTGGCGCTCCGCGAGCTCGTGATCTCCATCAACGACATGTCGCTTCCACCCCTCGAGTGCCGGACGCGGGAGAACGCACGAACGCACGCCACACCACGGCACGCGCCGGGTGCCCGAAGCGCCCGCATGCAGGACCGTCCTGCAGGGCGGGGCCGACGAACACCGAATCACTCGGTCCTTCGACTATAGAGCGCGCCCCGGTCCGACGGAATCGGGTGCCGCCCGCGAAATTCGTGCAGTTCACATCCGTCTCCGGAGGCGCGAACGGGGCGCCGCCGGACCGGCCGTGGCGGCCGCGACGTGATCGCCGCGGTCACCCGAAAGGGTTCGTTCATTCCGCTGAATCGCGCAACGACCGCCCCGTCCCGGTCCACAGGGAAGCGGAGTTGTCCCCGCGACAGTTTGACTCGGGGGCGCGACGGCGCTGGACGGCACTCTGAATCAAAAGCGGAACGGATCGGAATCGGAGCCGGAACGAGTCGCGACGGCATGCGGACACGAGTCGGCCAGGATCGTGAGTCGGTCGTGATCAGGAAACGTGATCAGGGAGACGCGCGCCGGGGACCGCTGGGGGGAGTCGATCTCGATGCGGAAATGCCGGGCGAAGCGCGTCGTTTGTCCGCTCGTCCCCGCGAAGGCGGGGACCCAGGGGCGTCACGGCACAGTAATTCTGTTTCCGGGTGATCAGTTCCCGTCATTCCGGGGCGCGGCGAAGCCGCGAACCCGGAATCCAGCCACAGCTTCCACGGTCTCCGCTGGATTCCGGGTTCGGCGCTGCGCGCCGCCCCGGAATGACCCGGTCCCGCTCAGTCGAACAGGCTCGACACCGACTCCTCGGCGGCGGTGCGGCCGATGGCTTCGCCGAGCAGGGTGGCGATCGACAGCACCCGGATGTTGTCGGCGACTCGCACCGCCTCGGTCGGCTGGATCGAGTCGGTGATCACCAGCTCTTTCAGGCGCGACGCGGTGATGCGCGCCACCGCCCCGCCCGACAGCACGCCGTGGCTGATATAGGCGTAGACGCGCTCGGCGCCGTGCTCGAGCAGCGCGTCGGCGGCGTTCACCAGGGTGCCGCCGGAATCGACGATGTCGTCGACCAGGATGCAGGTGCGGCCCTCGACGTCGCCGATCACGTTCATCACCTCCGACTCGCCGGCGCGCTCGCGCCGCTTGTCGATGATGGCGAGCGGCGCGTTGATGCGCTTGGCGAGCCCGCGCGCCCGCACCACGCCGCCGACGTCGGGCGACACGACCATCAGCTTGGAGAGCTCGAAGCGCTCCTTGATGTCGCGCACCATCACGGGCGAGGCGTAGAGATTGTCGGTCGGGATGTCGAAGAAGCCCTGGATCTGGCCGGCGTGCAGGTCGACCGTGAGGACGCGGTCGGCCCCGGCCCGGGTGATCAGGTTGGCGACCAGCTTGGCCGAGATCGGCGTGCGGGGACCGGGCTTGCGGTCCTGCCGGGCGTAGCCGAAATACGGCAGCACGGCGGTGACGCGCCGCGCCGACGCGCGCTTGAGCGCGTCCATGATGATCAGGAGCTCCATCAGGTGGTCGTTCGTCGGGAACGACGTGGCCTGCACGACGAACACGTCGGCGCCGCGGACGTTCTCCAGAATCTCGACGAAAACCTCCATGTCCGCGAAGCGGCGGACGACGGCACGGGTGAGCGGCGTCTTCAGATACGCGGCGATCGCCTCGGCGAGCCGCGGATTGGAGTTGCCTGCGACGAGCTTGATCGCTCCATTTTTGCCAGGCATTCCCGACCTCCTGAACGCCCACGCGAGCGACTAACCTGACCGGCGGCGCCTGAATACAGGGCAGGCGTGGCCGGCGCAATACGACGGTTTTGTTATCCGGAAGGTTTTCGCCCGCGACTGGTGTCGCGAGGACACGTCTGCGCGGATTAGTTAATCTGCGACGGACGCGGTCCGTGGGCGCCGGGTGCCGCGGATGTGGTGTTCAGGGCGTCGTCGACGCGTCGAAGGCAGCGAGCGCCATGCCGGTGTCGGCCGGCGGGGCTGCGTCGGGCGCAGGCGCGCCGCCCGGGCCGGAGGGCGCCGGGCCGGACGGGGCCGGCGTCGCGCGCGGCGCCGCCATGAAGCCGGCCAGCCGGTCCATCCCGGACGAGGCCATGCGGCGGATCACCTGCTCGTCGGCGGCCGCCCAGGTGTTGCTGCCGGCGCCGCTCACCGGCTCCTCGCCGGACATCCGGTACACCCGGCGCTGGTCGGCGTCGTAGACGTCCCACACCCAGCTCACCACCGATTTCTTCGGCGTGACGATGGTGGCCGTGTAGACCCGCACGCGGTAGTGGGCCGGGGTCTGGCGCGACACCACGGCGACCTGGCGGGTCTGCGCCTCGCTGGTCAGCGACTGCACCATCCGAGTGAAGACGCTCTCGGGCGGCCCGTCGATCGATTCGAAGGCGACGGTCGCGCGCCCCCCCGGCACTGCGGCGACGCCCGGGGCGCCAGTCTGCCCGGTGGTCTGGGTGCAGGCGCCACACAGGAGCGCCAGCAGGATCGCGCCGATCCCGCCGATTCTCGCGCCTCGTTCGGTCGGCACGGACAGCCGCGCCGGTCGAGCCTGCATGAATTCGATCCCCGTGCTCCGCGGCCCGGTCGAGCGGGTCCGTCGGGCGGTGTCCCGCCTCGTTCGGTAACCGATGCTTAACCGTAAATGTGGCGAGGATCCAGCCGCGGGGATCGAAGCGGCCGGCGGAAACGGTTTTTCAACGGACGTGTGGCTTCGACGTCTCGCCCGCTCGGGCGAGGCTCACGGCACCAGCGCGATCGCGTTGACGTGGCGGCCGTAATCCGGCTCGCCCCGGTGGGTCGCTCGGCGGAACGAGTAGAAGCGCGCTTCGTCCGCATAGGTGCAGACGTCGAGGTCCTCGATGTGGCGCAGCCCGGCCGCCGCGAGGCGGGCCGCGATGTAGCCGGCGAGGTCGAGCATCTCGCGGTCGCCGGCGCCGGGGGCGAAGAAGCGCGCATGCGCCGGGTCCTGGGCGACGAACAGGGCCTTCACCTCGGGGCCGATCTCGTAGTTGCGCTGTCGGATCATCGGCCCGATCGCGGCGACGATGTTCTCACGCGACGCGCCGAGGCGTTCCATCGCGGCGATCGTCGAGTCGGTGACGCCGGCCAGCGCGCCGCGCCAGCCGGCATGGGCGGCGCCGACCACCCGGGCCTCCGGGTCGGCGAACAGCACCGGCCCGCAATCGGCCGTCGAGGCGCCGACCGCGAGGCCCGGCATGCGAGTGACGATGGCGTCGAGCTTCGGCCGCCCGGCCGCCGTCCACGGCGTCTCGGCGACGATGACGTCGGCGGAATGGATCTGGATGGCGCTGAGCAGGCGGTCGGGCGCGACGCCGACGGCGGCCGCCATGCGGGCGCGGTTCTCGGTCACCCGGTCCTGGTCGTCGCCCGAGCCGAAGCCGGCATTGAGGCTGGCATAGAGTCCCTCGGAGACGCCGCCCTCGCGGGTGAAGAAGGCATGCTTGATGCCGGGCAGGGCGGAGAGCGAGCGGGCGGTGAGCATCATGGGGCAGTCTCCGTCGGGCCGGTCGTCAGGCCGGCCGGCAGGCCGGGCAGGGGGCCGAGTGCCGGGTCGCCGAGGCCGATCGCCTTGAACAGGCGGCCCATGCCGGTTTTCGTCGTCGTGTCGAGCAGGCGGGCGAGCGCGGCGTCGATCTCGTTCGCGCGCTCCGGGTTCTTCGCCGTGAGGGCGGCGGCCCGCGCCTCGATCCCGAGATCTTTCAACAGGCTCGCCTGGCCGACCGGACCGTGCACGGCCGCCCCGGCGGCGCGCGCCGTCGCGGCGAGCGCAAAAAAGTCCACATGGGCGGTGAGGTCGGCCTCGCCGGGCGCGGCGAGGGGATCCGCGAAGGCGTGGCCGCGCATCGCCTGCAGCGTTTCGCCCGGACCCTGGTCGACATGGCCGTAGTCGATCACCAGGGCGGCACCGCCCCGGGCGACCCTTTGGGCGAGCGCCGCGACCGGCGCCTCGTCGCGCCACTCGAACACGGTGCCGGAGGGAGCGATGCGCCAGAATTCCGGGACCCGCTCCGCGATTTTCGGATCGGCCGGGCCGAGCGTGAGGACGAAACCGCCGTCCGGGTCGAGCCCGATGCGGCGCTCGTGCCAGCCGTCGCGCGACTTCTCGGCCTGGTGCACGGGGAGGGCGTCGAAGAACTCGTTGGCGACGATGATCGCCGGGTCGTTTGGCACCTCGGCGAGGTCGCGATGCCAGGCGACCGGCACGCCGGCCCCGCCGAGGGATTCGCGCTGGCGTTCCGCCAAAACCGGGCTCGTCTCGACGAGGTGCACGCGGAGCGCGGCCCGGAACCCCGGCAGCACCCGTGCCGCGCGAAGCATGTCGGCCATCATGGTGCCGCGGCCAGGGCCGAGCTCGACCAGCCGGACCGACGATGGGGCGCCCATCTGCTGCCAGACGGCGGCGGCCCAGAGTCCTAAAACCTCGCCGAACATCTGGCTGATCTCGGGCGCCGTGACGAAGTCGCCGGCGCGCCCGAGCGGATCGCGCGTCGCGTAGTAGCCGTGCTGCGGGTGGCCGAGGCAGAGCGCCATCCAGTCGGCGAGCGGCAGCGGACCTTCGTCCGCGATCCGTCGGCGCAACAGGTCGGCGAGGGGCGAGGGCGGCGGAGCCGTCATGCCGCCTCGGCGGGCGTGGCGCGCCCGAGCGGTGGCCGGCGTAGCGCATGGACGATGAACCCGACGCCGGCCAGAAACAGCGGCACCGAGAGCAGCATCCCCATCGTCATGCCGCCCCACAGGAACCCGAGCTGCGGGTCGGGCTCGCGGAAGACCTCGCAGAACGAGCGGGCGACCGCATAGACGCAGGCGAACAGGCCGACGGTCAGGCCGGGTCGCTTCAGCGCGCCGGCCCGCACGGCGAGGAACAGGAGGAGGAACAGGGCGAGCCCCTCGAGCCCGGCCTCGTACAGCTGGCTCGGGTGCCGCGGCAGCGGCCCGCCGCCCGGGAACACCATGGCCCAAGGGACGTCAGGGGCGGCCCGGCCCCAGAGCTCGCCGTTGATGAAATTCGCGAGCCGCCCCAGGAAGATGCCGATCGGTGCGACGGCGCAAGTGAGGTCGCCGACGGTCGCGATCGACAGGCCGCGCGAGCGGGCGAACAGCACCACGGCGGCGACGCAGCCGAGGAAGCCGCCGTGGAACGACATGCCGCCTTCCCACAGCTTCACGATCTTCAGCGGATCGGCGACGAACAGGTCGAAATTGTAGAACAGCACATAGCCGGTGCGGCCGCCCAGGATGATGCCGAGCGTCACCCACACCACGAAGTCGTCGAAGTCGACGACGCTCAGCGGCGCCGGGCCGCCCCACAGCCGTTCGTTGCGGATGAGGGCGCGGGCATAGACCCAGCCGAGCAGGATGCCGACGATATAGGCGAGCGCGTACCAGCGGATGGCGAACGGGCCGAGGCTCACCAGCACCGGGTCGATGCGCGGAAAGTCGAGGACGGCGAGCGGCATCGGCGGTCTCTTCGGTGGAACGGTTCGGCCGGCGGGGCGGTTCGGGTGATGCGGCGCGCGCCGCCGCACGTCAAGCGGTCGGCGCGGGGCGGCGGGCGACGGGGCGGTGGATCGCCTGTCCGGGCGACCAGGGCGCTTGCGTCGCTGCACCGCGATCGCCATTGTCTGCCGCGACCGACACCCATTGCCGATCATGCGTTCCGGAGACGACATAACGATGGCCCAGACGACGAGCCGGTTCTTCGACGAGATGGCCCGACTGATGAACGACGCGGCCGGCGTCGCCCAAGGCGTGCGCCGCGAGGCCGAGACCCTGATCAAGACCCAGGCCGAGCGCATCCTGCGCGACATGGACATCGTCCAGCGCGAGGAGTTCGAGGCCGTCAAGGAGATGGCCCGCCTCGCCCGCGAGGAGAACGAGGTTTTGAAGGCCCGCCTCGCCGCCCTCGAGGCGAAGCTCGCCGCCTCGGGTTCGAACGGGATGGACGCCGGCACCACCGCGGTGGTGTGAGGCTGAAGACCCGCTGACGCCCGCGCTCCCTCTCCCCGCTGGCGGGGAGAGGGTCGGGGTGAGGGGGCCTCACGTGGATACGGAGGCGCCCCCTCCCCCGGACTTCGCGCCTGCCGGCGCAAAGTCCGATCTCTCCCCGCGCGGCGGGGAGAGGTGAAGACGGCTGCGGCGAGCGGCCGAACAGCCCCTTCCTTGTCAATTCGGGCGGCGCTTTGCTATAAGCCCGCGTTCCGCGGCCTGCACGCACCCCTGGAGGCCGGCCGCGCCGTCGCGTCAGCGACAATCTTCATCCGTGCATCGACCGGGCGGGGCCGCGCGAGCGGGCGTTCCCGGTTGCAGAGAGGACACAACCATGACGACCGTCAAAGAGCTGAAGGCGACGTCGCGTCCGCGGGCCGGCAAGGGGGCCGCCCGGGCCGTTCGTCGCGAAGGCCGCGTTCCCGGCGTGATCTACGGCGACAACAAGCCGCCTGTCACCATTTCCCTCGATTCGGCCGAGCTGCGTCAGCGCATCTTCGCCGGCCACTTCCTGACGACGATCTTCGACGTCGAGCTGGACGGCACCAAGCATCGCGTGATCCCGCGCGACTACCAGCTGGAGCCGCTGCAGGACCGCCCCGTGCATGTCGACTTCATGCGGCTGGGCGAAGGCGCCACCATCCGGGTGCGGGTGCCGATCCGCACCGTCAATCCGGAAGGCGCCCCCGGCATCAAGCGCGGCGGCACCGTCAACATCGTCACCCACGCGGTCGAGCTGCGCTGCCCGGCGGACGCCATCCCGGAGTCGATCGAGATCGACCTGGCCGGCATGGAGATCAACCACTCGCGCCACCTGAGCGACATCACGCTGCCGCCGAACGTCAAGACGGTCGGCAAGCTCGACCCGACGCTCGTCACCCTGGTGCCGCCGTCCGGATACGCCGAGGAGCAGCGCGCCGCCAAGGACGCGGCGGCGGCTCCGGCCGCCGGTGCGGCCGCTCCGGCAGCCGGCGCCAAGGCGCCGGCGGCGGGCGCCAAGGCTCCGGCCGGCGACGCCAAGGCCGCGGCGGGCGCCAAGAAGCCCGACGCCAAGAAGTGAGGCCGGCCCGGGTGCGGTGCGCCGCCCCCGGCCGACCTTGCCGTCGATGGATACGGTCGTCATTCCGGGACGGCGCGGAGCGCCGGACCCGGAATCCAGCCGCGAGGTCCTGATGTGCCGCTGGATTCCGGGTTCGCGAGCCTACGGCTCACGCCCCGGAATGACAGCGGGTTGATCTGCCGGGACGGGTGTGAGGCATCGTCATGCGGCTCCTGGTCGGGCTCGGCAATCCGGGCTCCCGCTACGCCGGCAACCGCCACAACATCGGCTTCATGGCGATCGAGGCGATCGCCCGCCGCCACGGCTTCCCGCCGTGGCGGAAGCGTTTTCACGGCCAGGCGACCGAAGGGCCGCTGGCCGGCGAGCGCGTCATGCTGCTGATGCCCGAGACCTACATGAACGAGTCCGGCCGCGCCGTGCAGGAGGCCGCGCAGTTCTACAAGGTCCCGCTCGCCGACATCGTCGTGCTGCACGACGAGCTCGATCTGCCGCCCGGCAAGGTGCGGCTGAAGACCGGGGGCGGCGCCGCCGGGCACAACGGCCTGCGCTCGATCGGCGCCCACATGGGCAACGACTTTCGCCGGGTGCGCATCGGCATCGGTCATCCCGGGATCAAGGAGATGGTGCAGCACTACGTGCTGCAGGACTTCGCCAAGGCCGAGCGGGAGTGGGTCGCGACGCTCTGCGACACCATCGCCGACAATGCCGGCCTGCTCGCCAAGGGCCAGGACTCGACCTTCCAGAACAAGGTCCACCTCGCCATGCAGGCGAAGGGATTCTTGGGGCCCCACAAGGAGACGGCCGGCGATGGCAGCGCGAAGGGCGCGGCCGGGAAGAGCGAGCGCGCTTGACACGGAAACACTGAAACACGAAATCAGTGTCGAGGTGTCCCATGAAGAACGTGACCATCACGCTGCCGGACGAGGTTCTTGCCCGCGCCCGGGTCGAGGCGGCGAAGCAGGCGAAAAGCCTCTCCCGCTACGTGTCCGACGCCGTCGCCGAGAAGGTGGGCGGGACGGAGGATCCGATGTCGATTCTCCGGCCGTTCTTCACCGGTCCCGGATTCCCCGGCATCAGCAAGAATCTGCCGACACGCGAGGAGCTCTATGCCGAGCGGGAGGAGGAACTGGTTCGTCGATACGAATCTCATCGTCTACACGGTGGATCCGAGCGAGCCGGAAAAGCGGAAGGTCGCGACCGACTGGCTGACCAGGATGGTCGAGACCAAGAGCCTGGTTCTGAGCCCGCAAAGCCTGAATGAGTGCTATCGCGTCATCACGGAGCGGCGACCGAGGATGGGGCGTGACGAGGCCCGCCTCTTCATCTCGGGATTTGTGTCCTGCTGCACGGCCAATCTCGACATCGATATCCTGCGCCGTGCCTGGCGCGTGCAGGACGCCGGCGGCTTCAACTGGTGGGATTCTCTACTGATCGCATCCGCCTTGATCGCCGGGTGCAACGTCTTCCTGAGCGAAGACATGCAGCACGAGCGGACGATCGAGGGTATGACCATCCTCGACCCCTTCAAGCTCGGGTCTCCCGAGCCCTTCTTCTCCTGACGAGAGCATCATGGGATTCAAATGCGGCATCGTCGGCCTGCCCAATGTGGGCAAGTCGACCCTGTTCAAC